>JBDSUN010000388.1:0-4550 GCA_039927735.1 Acidimicrobiales bacterium
GCCGGCGGCGCCACCATCACCCTCGTCCCCGAGGTGCCCTTCGACCTCGCCGAGGTGGCCGAGCGGGTCGCCGCCCGGCATCGTCGCGGGCGCTGGGCGACCATCGTGGTGGTGGCCGAGGGCGTAGTCGTGATCGGGGTGCCCAAGACGATCGACAACGACCTGTCGGCCACCGAGCTCACCTTCGGCTTCAACACCGCGGTGCAGATCTGCGTCGATGCCATCGACCGGCTCCACACCACCGCCGAGAGCCACGACCGGGTGATGGTGGTGGAGGTGATGGGCCGTCACGCCGGCCACATCGCGGTGTGGGCCGGGATCGCCGGGGGGGCCACCATCACCTTGATCCCCGAACAGCCCTTCGACATCGAGGCCGTGTGCGACGCCATCCGGCACCGCCACACCGAGGGCAAGCGGCTGGCGTCCATCGTGGTCATCTCCGAGGGCGCCACGCCGAAGGAGGGCACCATGGAGCTGCAGTCGGGCGAGGTCGATGCCTTCGGCCACGTCCGCCTCGGCGGCATCGGCACCCTCCTGGCCGAGCAGATCGAGGCCCGCACCGGCTACGAGACGCGGGTGACGACCCTCGGGCACGTGCAACGGGGGGGCACGCCGACGGCCTTCGACAGGGTGCTGGCGACCCGCTTCGGGGTAGCGGCCATCGATGCCGTCCACGACGGCGCCTGGGGGTCGATGATGGCCCTGCAGGCCGGGTCCGTGGTCCGGGTGCCGCTGGCCGATGCCGTGGGCACCCTCAAGCTGGTGGACCCAGAGCTGTACGGCGTGGCCCAGGTGTTCTTCGAGTAGCGCGGCTCAGCGGGCCACGGCGCGCCCCCTCATGGGGGCTGCGGCGGCGACAAGGCGGCGTAGTCGGCGCGGGTCACGGCCTCTTCCAACGGGTTGCCCCGTGCGTCAGGCGCCCTGATCTCGACACCGTCGACGACGAAGCGGACCGATCGGATGCCGCCGTCGGGCTCGGTGACGGTCCAGACGATCTGGGCAAACGCCCTTGCCAGCTGCTCCCCTCGGATGGAGAACAGGTCATCGGACAGCTCGACGACGGCCTCGGTCCCGTCGACGCCGGTCACCGCGGCCCGGATGAGGGTCGTGTCGGCGGGGATCGACGTGGTCAACCCGGCGGTGATCTCCTCCTCGCTCGGCTGGGTGAACAGGGCGGTGAGCCGTTCCCCGGGCATGGTCAGGTCCGTCACCTCGCGTCGCACGGGGCTCAGGCGCTCACGGGCTCCGTCGGTGGCGAGGAAGTACACGTCGACGGAGGTCGTGCCGGCAGACTCCGGGAGCGTGGTGCTGGGTCTGGGGTTGGGATCGAGCAGATCCGGCGGCACGTTGTTCGGGGCGATCGCCTGCGGCTCCCCGTTGGCAGACAGCCCGCATCCTCCGAGCACCGCCACGCTCAGGCTGAAGACGGCGGCAAGGAGCATGGACGGGCGTCGGATCATCCGTGCTCCTCCACGGGGAGGTGGATCACGAACCGGGCGCCCGGCTCCCCGTCGCTGCGACCCTCCACCCAGACCCGGCCACCGTGGAGGTTCACGTGCTCGGCCACCAAGGCGAGACCCAGGCCGACCCCGTCGCTGCTGCCACGACGTCCGGCGGCGCTTCCGCGGTTGAAGCGGTCGAACACCATCTCTCGGTCCTCCTCCGGCACGCCCTCCCCGTGGTCCTCCACGGCGATCTCCACGCCATCGTCGATCCGGCGGAGCGAGACGCAGGCGGCCCCGCCGCCGTACTTGGCCGCGTTGTCGAGGAGGTTGGCGATCACCCGCACGATGCGGCGCTTGTCGGCTTGGACGACGATCCCGGCCAGCTCGGCGTCCAGCTCCACCGGGACGTCGGCGTCGGTGGAGTGGCTCACCGCCTGCATCACCAGCTCGGCCAGGTGCACCTCTTCCAGCTCCAGGCGCGCCACGCCGGCGTCGAAGCGGGAGATCTCGAGCAGGTCCTCCACGAGCTGCTGGAACCGGTCGATGTCGCCGACCATGAGGTCCAGGGCCGCCTGGGCCCGCTCCGGCATGTCCGCCCGCTGGTTGTCCATCACCTCGATCGACGCCGCAAGGGTCATCAGAGGCGAGCGGAGCTCGTGGCTCACGTCGGAGGCGAAGCGGGCGTCGCGCTCGATCCGATCCTGCAGCGCCTGGGCCATGTCGTTGAAGGAGGCGGCGATCGGGCGGAGGTCCGGATCCTCGCTGGCCTCCAAGCGGGTGTCGAGGCGGCCCGCGGCCAGCGCGAGGGCAGCCGTCGACACGCCGGTGAGCGGTCGGAGGGCCCGGCGGCTGGCCGACCAGCCGAGGGCCGCGCCGGCGAGGGTCGTGACCAGGGAGGCGCCGACGAGCGAGACGCCCAGGGTCTCCAGGGTGTCCTCCAGGTCGTTCAGGGAGACGATCTCGAAGTAGGCCACCTCGGCCGATGCGATCGGGATGCCGACGGCGAGCTGCATCTCACCCCGGAGCTCGTATCGCATGCGGGCCGGCTGGCCCGCCACCACCGTGTCCCGCAGCGAGCGGGGGAGGGCGTCCTCTCCCGAGTCCGGCGTCAGACCCACGTACTCGTCGCCGTCGAAGATGATGGGCCGCCCGCCGAGAGGGCTGGAGAGGGCGCCCAGCGTGGTCAGCGCGTCCTCGTTCGGGGCCCGCTGCTGGACGATCCCGGCGTTCTCGTAGACGACGACGGTGGCGGAGTCCTCCCGCTGCTCGAGCAGGTTCTCCCGGGTGAGGGCCCACGTCGTGGCGGCCAGGAGCGTCGACAGCAGCAGGGCACCGATGGCGAAGGCCAGCGTGATGCGGGCCCGGAGCCCGAGCCGACGTGCGAGGCGGAACCGGCCCATCGCCGGTCAGACCTGGAGCTTGTAGCCCAGGCCGCGGACGGTCACGACGTGACGGGGGTTGGCCGGATCGGCCTCCACCTTGGTGCGCAGCCGACGCACGTGGACGTCGACCAGGCGCCCGTCGCCGAAGTACCCGTAGCCCCAGATCCGCTCCAGGAGCACTTCGCGGCTGAACACCCGACCCGGGCTCTGGGCCAGCTCCACCAGCACCCGGAACTCGGTCTTGGTGAGGTGCACGTCGCGCCCGCTGCGGCGCACGACGCCCTCTTCGGGCACGATCTCGAGGTCCCCGAAGCGAAGGTGGGGCGAGCTGACCTCGGAGGTGCGGGCCCGGCGCAGCAGCGCGCGGATCCGGGCCGACAGCTCCTTGGGGGCGAAGGGCTTGGTGAGGTAGTCGTCGGCTCCCGCCTCCAGTCCGGCCACCACGTCGTGGGTGTCGTCACGCGCCGTCACCATCACGATGGGGACATCGGACGTGCGTCGGATCGAGCGGCAGACCTCGAAGCCGTCGATGCCGGGCAGCATGATGTCGATGAGCACCACGTCCGCCGGCTCCCGCTGGAAGTGCAGCAGCGCGTCCTCACCGGTGGCGGCCTCCGTGACGGTCCAGCCCTCGTCCTCGAGGGCCAGCTTCACCGCCGTTCGGATGCGCTCGTCGTCCTCGACGGCCAGGATCCGGGTGTTCATGGACGGAACCCTACGCGCAGGCGTCTCTGCTCAGCTGTAGGCGGCGAGCAGGGCGGCCCGGCCGGGACCGCGGCCGGTGCGGTAGTGCAGGCCATCGGGGAGGTCCCCGCAGACGGCGCGACAGCGCACCAGGGACGCCACCCCTTCCTGGGTCCAGGACTGGAGGGCCCGGAGGTCGATGTCGACCCGTTCGGGATCTGTCGTCAGCGCCGCCTCGGCGGCGGCCACCAGGGCATCACCGGTGTCGGCATCGAGCAGGTCGGAGAGCTCGAGGACGACAGCACCACCATCGGTGCGCACGGTCACGGGGGCCCGACGGGCGGCGATGGCGCTCATGCAGGAAAGGGTGCCGGGTGCGACCGGCGGTCGGGTGCCGTTCAGGTGTCATTTCCGTGTCGATCCCGACAACGAGCGTCGGGATCGAGCCACTGCTTTGCGGCTTCGCCGCGCTGAGTGCCTGTCGCTCAGGCACAGCAAGCTGCACCTTCGCAGGTGGGGGCTCCGGGGCAGGCCCTCTGCCCCCACGCCCCCGCCGTACCCCTACGCGTCGGCGGCGCCGGCGGCGGTGAGGAGGTCTCGCAGGGCCTGGGCGATCCCCGGCGCCGCAGCGACGACGGCGCCGGCGCTGGCGTCGTCGCCCTTGACGTCGGTCACCTCCGCCCCTGCTTCCGCGGCGATGAGGCCGCCGGCCGCGAGATCCCACGGCGCCAGGCCCCACTCGTAGTACCCGTCGAGGCGGCCGCAGGCGACCGAGCAGAGGTCGAGGGCGGCGGCGCCCTGGCGACGGATGTCCCGGACGCGGGGCAGCACCTCCACCAGCACCTGGGCCTGGAGGCGGCGCCGCTCGGGCTCGTAGGAGAAGCCGGTGCCCACCAAGGCCAGCTGCAGGTCCGTCGCCTGCGACACCCGGATGGGCTGGCCGTCCCGGGTGGATCCGAGCCCCCGTCCGGCGCTGAAGAGCTCCTGGCGGACCACGTCGAAGACAGCCCCGACCGCGGCCTGCCCGTCCACCTCGGCG
>JBDSUN010000389.1:0-6616 GCA_039927735.1 Acidimicrobiales bacterium
TCGATCCTGCCGTCAGGGGGACGCACCGCCATCGTCGTCACATCCCCATAGACGCGTCAACTACTCGAACGGTTGACATGACGGTGATCAGATCCTGATCGTAGTGATGGCCTTGGGGGCGGCGGCGCGGACCATGTCGTCAGGATCGCTGGTGAGCACCACCACATCGTCAGCGTGGAGGGACCGGACGACAGCACCGACGTGGGCATCGGCCACGCTGAGCCTGGTGCGCCTCAGGATCTCGGCCGCGAGGTTGGCCGCCGTGGCGTCCAGTGGATGATCGGCGGTGCGGAGGCGGTTGATGGCGGCCGCGTGAGGGTCGGAGCGATCCCATCCGGCCTCGACCCGCACGGCTGTCGGGACGACCGCCGTCACCGTCGCGCCCGCTCGTCGTCGAGCGACGACCGCGGCCAGGTGGGCCATGACGACGCGGTGCTTGGCATGGCCAGTGCGCATGAGCGCTTGGATGGGCTCGTTGTCCAAGACGATCGTCCTCATGCGCCGACGGCCTGCTGCGCCTCGGCCCAGAGCAGGACATCGTCGGCGTCGGCCCGTCGCGCCATCACCTCGGCCGCGGCCAGGTCGATGATGTCGCGATGGTCGGCCCTCGGCGATCCGTCTTGGGCGGCCAGCGCCAGCGCGACCTCGGAGAGGTTTGGTCGGGCATCGGGGTGCCGGCTGAAGTGGTTCTCGAGGGCTGCTTCCATCACCGCCGTCTCCAATGCCGAACGCAGCGCCGTCGCGGCGAGGGTGGTGGTAAACGGCGCGACCCCGCCCATGTGGTACAGCCTAGAGCTGGGCCTCGAAGGTGGCGGGGTCCTCGGCGGGGAGCTGGCAGGTGTAGCCCTGGCAGACGTAGGCGCGTCCGTCGTCACGCCCCTTCCACAACGGTGAGTCGTAGCGCTCGCCCCAGGCCAGGACGGCGTTGGGCAGCAGGCCCTGGCGGGCGACGGCGAGGAGATCGGGCCGGTCACCGGCGATCACGATCTCGGTCGTGCCGCGGGCGACGAGGTCGACGGCTGCGAGCATGTGGCCGAAGGCGGTGGGCTGCTCGACGGCCAGGTGTCCGATGAGGCGGACGATGGCCTCGCCCCGCTCCCGGTAGCGATCGTCACCGGTGAGGGCGGCCAGGCGCAGGAGGCCGACCGCCGCGAGGCTGTTGGCGCCGGGGGTGGCGTTGTCCATCAGGTCCTTGGTGCGGGTGATCAGGGCCTCGGCGTCGTGGCCGGTGGTGAAGACGCCGCCGTGCTCGTCGTCCCAGAACAGGCCCAGGAGGGCATCCGCGACCGAACGGGCCTCGGTGATCCAGCGGGCCTGGCCGGTGGCTTCGGCCAACCGGGTGAGGGCATCGATCAGCGCCGCATGATCGGTGGCGTAGGCGAGGTGCCGGGCCCCGGCCTCGGCTTGCCACGCCCGCAACCAGCGGCCGTCGTCACGACGGAGGTTGGCGAGGAGGAACTCGGCCGTCTCGACGGCGGCGTCGACCCAGGCTGGCTCGGCGGCCGCCGCGCCCGCCTCGGCCAGCCCGGCCACGAGGTAGGCGTTCCACTCGGTGAGCACCTTGTCGTCGAGCCCGGGGCGCACCCTGGTGGCTCGGGCCTCGAACAGCGCCCGCCGGGACCGCTCGATCTCAGGGGGCCGGGCCAGCTCGCCTCGGGCGTGCATGCGGTTGGGGATGGTGGCGCCGTGCTCGAAGTTCCCGCCCGGCGTGAAGCCGTACCAATGGCGGGCCCCCTCCGCTTCCTCGCCGAGCACCTCGCGTACCTGGGTGTCGGTCCAGACGTAGAACCTGCCCTCCTCGCCCTCGCTGTCGGCGTCCTCGGCCGACGACGTGCCGCCACCCGCCTGGCGGAGGTCGCGCAGCACGTAGTCGATCGTCTCGGCCAGCACCTGGCGGTGGCGATCCTCGCCGGTCAGCAGCCAGCCGTGGAGGTAGAGGCGGATGAGCAGGGCGTTGTCGTAGAGCATCTTCTCGAAGTGCGGGACCAGCCACACCCCGTCCACGGCGTAGCGGGCGAAGCCGCCCCCGAGGTGGTCGTAGATGCCGCCGGCGGCCATGGCATCGAGGGAGGTGCCGAGCGCCGCCAGCGCTCGTGCATCGCCACGGGCCGCGGCCGCCGCCAGCACCTCCTGGGCCATCGGCTGGGGGAACTTAGGGGAGCCCCCGAGGCCGCCCCACCCCGGATCCGACGCGACCAGCAGCTTCTCGACGGCCTGGTCGACGTCCGCGACAGACGGCATCCCCTCCTGCGGGGCCATGAGCGACGAACGTCCGAGGGATCCCGTGAGCTGGCCGGCCTGCTCGAGGAGCTCGTCCCGCCTGGTGTGCCACAGCTCGTCGATGCGCTGGCACAGCTCGACGAAGCCGATCATCCCGCCCCGGCGCTCCTTGGGGAAGTAGGTGCCGGCGAAGAAGGGGCGGCCGTCGGGGGTGCAGACGACGGTCATGGGCCAGCCGCCCTGGCCGGTCATGGCCTGGGTGGCCTCCATGTAGATGTCGTCGACGTCGGGGCGCTCCTCGCGGTCGACCTTCACGTTGACGAAGTGCCGGTTCATCACCGCTGCCACGCCCGCATCCTCGAAGCTCTCATGGGCCATCACGTGGCACCAGTGGCAGGCCGAGTAGCCGATCGACAGCAGGATCGGCACGTCCCGCTCTCGTGCCGCCGCGAAGGCTTCATCGCCCCAGGGGTACCAGTCGACCGGGTTGTCGGCGTGCTGGCGGAGGTAGGGGCTGGCCTCGTCGGCAAGTCGGTTCACCTGATCCACGATACGGGTGCCCCGGACGGGGCCGACCCGACGTCACAGATCTCCTCGGATACGGTCCGGCGGGTGGAGATCTCTCTGGTCGGCAAGGTTGCACTGGTCACCGGAGCCTCCCGAGGGATCGGCAAGGCCATCGCCCAGGCGTACGCCGACGCGGGGGCGTCGGTGCTGCTGACGTCCCGCAAGCTGCCCGACCTCGAGGCGGCGGCGGCGGAGATCGGCGGCGATGTCGACGTCATGGTGGCCAACGCCGGGGATCCGGAGCAGGCGGCGGCGGCGGTGGATCGCTGCATCGAGCGGTTCGGGGGCATCGACATCCTCGTCAACAACGCCGCCACCAACCCCTACATGGGCGCCACGATGGACATCGACCTCCCGCGCTACGACAAGACCTGGGAGGTCAACCTGCGTGGCCCCCTCGTGTGGACCCAGCTGGCCTGGAGGCGGTCGCTGAAGGAGCGGGGTGGGTCCGTGATCAACATCGCGTCGGTGGGCGGGCTGTCGGTGGAGCCGTCCATCGGCATCTACAACGCCACCAAGGCCGCCCTGCTGCACCTCACCCGCACGCTGGCCGCCGAGCTGGCCCCGTCGGTACGGGTCAACGCCATCGCCCCGGGTCTGGTGAAGACGGACATGGCTCGCGCCCTGTGGGAGCCGAACGAGGCTCGGATGGCGTCTTCGATGCCCCTGGGGCGCCTCGGCGAGCCACAGGACATCGCCCAGGCAGCCTTGTTCCTCGCCAGCGACCTGTCGTCCTGGATCACCGGGCACACCCTGGTGGTGGACGGTGGCGCCCTCCTCGGGCCTGCCGCCCGGCGTGCCCCGGATCGCTGATCCCGATGGGTCGGCGCCACGAGGATCCGCGACCGCGCATCGAGCTGATCGGCGCCGAGCCGTCTGCCCCAGGGGACCGTGAGGTCGTCCGCACGGCCCGTCGATCCCGGCACCGACCTGCTCGAGCCCTGGGGGCGGCAGCCTTCGTCGTGGCGGTGCTGGCCGTGGGGTTGGCGCAGGGTGACGATGGAGCGCAGGCGCCCACAGTCCTGCCCGAGCGGGACAACCGTGCGCGCGCAGCTCTGAAGGGCCGACCCACCACCACCACCACCACGACCACCGACGGCGAGCAGCAGTTCGCCGCCAGCACCAGGACCCTGCCCTCAGGGCCGATCCTGGGCCAGCCCGTGGGAGCGTCCCTCTTGCTGGCCGGCGAGGGGGATGACTGGACGCTCGTCGATCTCGACTCCGGCGCCCGGGAGCGCGTGTCGATCGCGGCGGACGATCCCGGCCAGCTCGTACCGGTGCGCGATGGGGTCGTCGCGATCAGTGACGGTCGAGCCGTGCTCCACGCGCTGCCCGGGGCTGAGCCCGTCGACCTGGGCCCCGGTGAGCAGGTCCTGTCCAGCGGCCTCCCGGATCGAGTGTGGATCGTGGGCAGTGCGCGGGGCTTCGACGGCCAGCCGGCGGGCGCCGATGCCCGCCTGGTCGGCCTGGACGGAGCCGTGCTCGAACAGGTCACCCTTGCCGTCCCGTACCCCGGGGCCGCCACTGCCGATGGGCTGGTGTTCACCCGGGATGGCCAGACCCACCTCGCCACACCCACGGGGGTCGCGGTCATTGCTCCCGGCCCCCTGCTGGGCGTGGCGGGCAAGCGGGTGCTGTACCTCGCCTGCGAGGGCGTCGCCGACTGTCGACCCGAGGGCCTCGACCTCACCACCGGGGCGGTGGTGAGCTACGCCCGAACGGCGGACTCCGCCCGCTCGTTCGTGCAGGCCGTGCTGGCCCCGGACGGGCGGCTGGCGATCACGTCGTCGACGTCCGCCGGCGACCCCGGAGTGCTGACGGTCTACGCCAGCGACGGCGGCGTGGTGATCGAGATCGCTGACGGGAGCCTGCAGTACCCGCCGGTGTGGCTGCCGTCGGAGCGGGGCGTGCTGGTGGCAGCGGGCTCCGGTCGCCGTACGGTGTCAGTGGGTCCCGACGGCTCGCCGCAGCTGGCTGCGATCCCCGCTCTGGAGGGCGGCGGCGTGGCCTACGTCATCGCCCGCTGAGCCAGGCGCGCCGCACCTTTCCGCTGGTCGTCCGGGGGAGGGCCTGCACCACCTCGAGGGTCCTCGGCGCCGCGTACGGGGGCAGGACAGCCTTCACATGGGCCCGCAGGGCTGCGAGGGTTGGTGGCTTCCTTCGGTCGCGCGGGACGATGACCGCCACCACCCGCGCCCCCCACTCCGCATCGGGACGACCGACCACGGCCACCTCAGTGACCGCGGGATGGGTGAGCAGGGCCTGCTCCACGATGGCGGGCCACACGTTCTCGCCACCAGTGATGATGAGGTCGTCGGAGCGGCCGTGGACCTCGAGCACCCCGTCGCGCAGGGCACCATGATCACCGGTCGGGAACCAGCCGTCGACGTCCTTGGGGTCGGTGCCGTCTCGATAGGCCCGCAGGAGCATCGGGGCGCGCACGTGGATCTGGCCTTGGTCGTCCACCCGAAGCTCGACACCTGCCAACGGGACACCGTCGTACACGACCCCGCTGGCGGTCTCGGTCATCCCGTAGGTGGCCACCACGTGGTCGGGCCGGTCCGCCGGTGGTGCCTGGCCGCCGAGCAGGATGGTCCGGAATCGTCGTGGGTCGATGCGGCTCAACGCCGTCGGCACCAGCGAGGTCAACGTGCACCCATCGGCGGCCGCCTGGTGCACGGCGGCGGCATCGAAGTGCTCGTGCACGGTGCACGGCATCTCGGTGGCGAGCGCCCGCGTAACCACCGAGAGCCCGCCCACATGCGCGAGGGGGAGGCAGGCCAGCCAACGGTCCGAGCCGGGGTCCACCTGCAGACGTGCACTGGTGGCAAGGGCTGACGCGCGGACGGCGGCATGGGTGAGGACGGCCAGCTTCGGCTGTCCGGAGGTGCCGCTCGTCGCCACCACCAAGGCATCGCCCTCGGCAACGGGTTCCTCGAGGCGAGCGGCGGCCAGCAGGGTGGCTCGGGCGGACGCAGGGAGGTGCGGGTCCAGCGGGAGCACGGCGTTGCCGGCGCCCCACGCCCGTTCCAGCCGGTCGACGAAGCCGGCCCCTACGGCATCGAGCACGACCAGGCGAGGCATGGGTGGCAGCGTACGGACCCGCCGGGTGAGACTCGGCCGCCATGGGATCCGCTGACACCCCTGCCTCGCCGCCCACGGAGTGGCGGAGCTGGGTGGCGGGTGCCCGGCCGCGCACCCTCCCGGCCGCGGTCGTGCCGGTCTTGGTCGGCACCGCTTGCGCCACCGGCGAGGTGACCGTGGTGGCCTGGCGGGCGCTCGCCGCGGGCGTGGTCGCCCTTGCGCTCCAGATCGGCACCAACTTCGCCAACGACTACAGCGACGGTGTGCGGGGCACCGACGATCCCGGCCTTCGGGTCGGCCCGGTGCGACTGGTCGGCTGGGGCATCCAACCGGCGAAGGCCGTGAAGCGTGCCGCCGTGCTGTCGTACGGCGTGGCCGCATTGGCTGGGCTCGCCCTCGCTGTGGCGGTAGGCCCCGAGCTGATCGTGGTCGGGGCGGCCGCCTTTGCGGCCGGCTGGTTCTACACGGGAGGGTCGCATCCGTACGGCTACTACGGCTTCGGCGAGCTGTTCGTGTTCGTCTTCTTCGGTGTGGTGGCCACGGCAGGGTCCACCTACGTGCAGACGGAGACGCTGACGGCGCTGGCCCTGGTGGCCTCGGTGCCGGTGGGCCTGCTGGCCACCGCTCTGCTCGTCATCAACAACCTGCGGGACATCCCCGGCGACACCGCTTCAGGCAAGCGCACCCTCGCAGTGCGCCTTGGCGACGGCCGCACCCGCGGGCTCTACGTCGCCATGCTGGTGAC
>JBDSUN010000390.1:0-6810 GCA_039927735.1 Acidimicrobiales bacterium
ATCAACATCCTGCTCAAGTACCAGAGCGACATCGCCAAGGCGGTACGAGAGCTCGACCAGGAGAACGGCACCATCACCAAGGCCGCGGCCGGCAAGCAGCCATGACCGACGTCCGTCCCGAGGTCGCCGCCGGCGAGGCCATCACGGAGCTGCTGGGTGGCTTCATCAAGGAGCTGCGCTTGGCCGGGCTGCCGGTGAGCCTCAGCGAGAACATCGACGCCATGGAGGCGGTCAAGCACATCCCGCTGGAGGATCGCGAGGCGTTCAAGTACGCCCTGGCCGCCACGCTGGTGAAGAACAACACCCACTGACGGGCCTTCGAGACGGTGTTCGAGGTCTACTTCTCCCTGCGGGGCTCGCGCTACGGCATCGAGGGCGACGGCGAGGCCGATGCCCTGGCCCAGCTCCTCCAGGAGCTCGAGCAGCAGGAGCAGATGCAGGGCGACGGTCCTCGAACGGGTAGCGGCGGCGGCGAGAACATGACGCCCGAAGAGATCGCCGAGATGCTCTACAAGGCGCTGCAGCGCGGCGACGAGGGCCTCATGCGAGCCGTCGCCCGTCAAGCGGTGCGCCGCTTCGCCGGCATGGAGCCGGGCCGCCCGGTCGGTGGCACCTACTACCTCTACCGAACCCTGCGAAACCTCGATCTCGACGCCGTGCTCGACAAGCTGATGCAGCAAGCCCGCCAGGACTCACCCGATCCGCTCACCCCGCTGGAAGAGCGTCTCGAGCAGGACGAGTACCAGCACCGGATCGACCAGCTGAAGAAGGAGATCGAGGGGGAGATCCGTCGCGCCCTCGTGGCCGATCGGGGCGTGGAGGCCATGGCCCGCACGCTGCGCAAGCCGCTCCCCGAGGACGTCGACTTCATGCACGCCTCCCGCGAGGAGATGGCGTCGCTCCGCAAGGCGATCTACCCGCTAACCCGCAAGCTGGCGGTGCGTCTCGCCCGCAAGCGGCGCCACGGCCGCAAGGGTCCGCTCGACTTCCGCAACACCGTCCGGCACTCGCTGTCCTACGGAGGGGTGCCGGCCGAGCCGAAGTTCAAGTACCCGCGGCCGTCCAAGCCTGAGATCTTCGTGATCGCCGACATCTCCGGGTCGGTGGCCTCCTTCGCCCGCTTCACCCTCCACCTCGTCTACGCCATCGCCAACCAGTTCTCGAAGGTGCGGGCGTTCGTCTTCATCGACGGGCTCGACGAGGTCACCCGCATGTTCGAAGGCGTGGAGGACATCGCCGAGGCGGTGCACCGCGTCAACACCGAGGCCGACGTGGTCTGGGTGGACGGTCACTCCGACTACGGCCACGCCTTCGAGGTGTTCTGGCAGAAGTTCGGCAAGGAGATCAGCCCCAAGACCACGGTGCTGGTGCTCGGCGATGCGCGGAACAACTACCACGCCTCCCAGGCCTGGGTGCTCAAGGAGATCGAGAAGCGGGCCCGGCACCTCTACTGGCTCAACCCCGAGCCCAAGAGCTACTGGGACACCGGCGACTCCATCGTCGGCGAGTACGCCAACCACTGCAACGGCACCTTCGAGTGCCGCAACCTGAGGCAGCTGGAGAAGTTCGTCGACTACCTGGCCTGAGTCGGGATCGACTAGTCGTGGAGGCCGCACTCCGTCTTGTTGGAGCCGACCCAACGGCCTGATCGCGGGTCGTTCGGGTCGGTGGGGAGGTGGGTGCAGGGCTGGCAGCCGATGGAGAGATAGCCCTGGGCCTTGAGGGGGTTGACGGGGACGTCGTGGTCGGCGATGTAGCCGTCGACGTCGAGGTCGCTCCAGGTGGCGATGGGGTTGACCTTGACGAGGCCACGCAGGTCGCGGGCCACGATCGGGGTCTGGCCCCGGGTGGCCGCCTCGTCGCGGCGGAGGCCGCTCATCCAGGCCGCCTTGCCCTCGAGGGCTCGATCGAGCTGGCCGACCTTCACCGCCGAGCAGCAGTTCTCCGGGTCGACCCGCCACAGCTCCTCGTCGTGGTGGCGGACCGTCATCATGCGAAGGTTGAGGCCGTAGCGGCGCCGGACCGCCTCGACCGTCTCGAGGGTCTCGGGGAAGTGGTAGCCGGTGTCGATGAAGACGACCTCGATGCCCGGGTGGACCTTGGTGGCGAGGTCGATCAGGACGGCGTCGTTCATGGATGCGCTGAGGCTGAGGTGGGGGGCGAAGCTGTCCACCGCCCACTGGATGATCTTGGTGGCGGGCAGGTGCTCGAACTCGCGGTTGAGCTCAGCCAGCCCCTCGTCCGTGAAGTCCGCCAGCTCCACCAGACTCATGTCGCGCACTCCGAGTCGCCCGTCTCGGCCACGTAGGGGCCGGTCTCGTCGTAGTCGACGTAGAAGTCGGGACCGTCCTCGGGGAGCGGGAACTCGTCGAGGTCCTTCAGGCCCTCCGCGATCACCTTCGCCCCCCCGACCCGATCCATCCAGGAGCGGAACACCTCGTTGGGCTGGCGCTCCTCGGCGAAGCGTCGGGCCACCCGCACCGCCGCCTCCGGCGCGTTCTTGGCGGGGAGCCGCAGGGCCTTCTCGCCGAAGTGGATCGTCTCCTGGCCGACGTAGCCGCCGAGCAGCATCTGGTAGCCGGGAGCCGACTTGCCGTGGGCCCGTCGTTCGGCGCCGAAGAAGCCGATGTCGGAGATGTGGTGCTGGCCGCAGCTGTTCGTGCAGCCGGAGATGTTGGTGCGGAGGCCGCCGAGATCAGCCAGCCCGGCCTCGTCGAGGGCGGCCCCGATGGCGTCGGCCAGGCCACGGCTCTGGGTGACGGCCAGGTTGCAGGTGTCCGCCCCCGGGCAGGCGACCACATCGCGGGCCAGCTCGGCGCCCGGTTCGGCCATCCCGATGGCCGACAGCCGCTCGAACAGGACCGGGAGCTGGCCCTCGCTGAGGCCGCGGAAGGCCAGGTTCTGGCGGTTGGTGACCCGCACCTCCGCGCCGAGCTCGCGCTGGACCGACGCCAGCGCCCGGAACTGGCTGGTGGTGATGTCGCCGAGGCGGGCGTAGGCGATGGCGGAGACGGTGCCCTTGGCCGCCCCCCGCACCACGTTGGCGTCGTCCCAGGCCTTGAACGGGTCGTCACGACGGAGGGTCACCGGGGTGCCCTGGCCGATCGGCGTGGGCGTCATGCCCTGGCCCAGGCCGGCGGGGGCGTCACCAGCCTTGCGGACCGCCTCGGGGATGCCGCCCGGCCAGGTGGAGGAGGCGACGAGCAGCTTGCGCTCCTTGAGTACGCGCGCCTGCAGCTCGTCCCAGCCCATGGTGTCGACCAGCCACTTCATCCGGGCCCGCAGCTTGTTGTCGCGGTTGCCGTGGTTGGAGAACACCCGAAGGATGGACTCGAGCGTGGCCATGAGGTCCTCGCGGGACGTGAACTCCTCGAGGGCCAGCGCCGGATGCGGGTTGGCGCCGAGGCCGCCGGCCACGAACACCCGGAAGCCGGCTTCGCGGGTGCCATCACCCTGGGTGCGGGTGGTGGCGATGACGCCCACGTCGTTGAACATGGCCTGGCCGCAGTCGGTCTCGCAGCCCGAGAAGTTGATCTTGAACTTGCGGGGCAGGCGCTGCGCCAGCGGGTGGTGGAGGAAGTGCTGGAAGGCGGCTTCGGCCCACGGGCTGATGTCGAGGGCCTCGTACGGGCAGGCGCCCGCCAGGTGGCAGCCCATGACGTTGCGGACCGTGTCGCCGCAGGCTTCCCGCGAGGTCAGGCCCACCGAGGCCATGTCCCAGAGCGCGGCCGGCACCTCGTCCAGCTCGACGAAGTGGAACTGCACGTTCTGCCGGGTGGTGAGGTGCCCCCAACCCCGGCTGTAGGTCTCGGAGATGTGGGCGAAGGTGTCGAGCTGTTCGGGGGTGATGGAGCCGTAGGGCACCTTCACCCGCACCATCTGGTTGGTGCCGCCCTGGCGCTGGCCGTAGATGCCGTTGTTCAGCCGGAAGACGCGGAACGCGTCCTCCTCGAGGTCACCAGACTGGTAGCGCGCCAGTTGGACCTCGAACTTCTCGATGTCGGCACGGATCTCGGGATCGATCTCACGTTGCAGCATGCAGGACCTCGGGACGTCGGGGCATCAATGCTCTCAAACCCGACTGGTCCGGTCAACATTCCCCGGGGGAGCGACAACCGGGCCTAGCGCTTGAGGAGCTCGGCCACCTGAAAGGCGAGGTCGAGGCTCTGGCGCCCGTTGAGGCGGGGGTCGCACATCGTCTCGTAGCGGGTGTCGAGGTCGGCATCGAGGATCTCCTCGACCCCCCCGAGGCACTCGGTGACGTCGTCGCTCGTGAGCTCGACGTGGACGCCGCCCGGCCAGGTTCCCTCGGCCCGGTGGGCGGCGAAGAACCCCGCGATCTCCTTCAGCACGGCGTCGACGTGGCGCGTCTTGCGGCCACCCTCGGCGGTGTAGGTGTTGCCGTGCATCGGGTCGCACACCCAGACCACGGGGTGCCCTGCGTCTCGCACGGCGGCCAGCAAGGGGCGGAGGCCTTCCTCGATCCGTTCAGCCCCCATCCGGGTGATGAGCGTGAGCCGCCCCGCCTGGCGCTGCGGGTTGAGGCGCTCGCAGAGCTCGAGGACCTCATCGGGTGTGGCGGTCGGTCCCACCTTGCAGCCGACGGGGTTGCCGACGCCGGCGAGGAAGGCCACGTGGGCGCCGTCGAGCTGACGGGTGCGCTCACCGATCCAGAGCATGTGGGCCGAGCAGTCGTACCAGTCGCCGGTGAGGGAGTCCTGCCGGGTGAGGGCCTCCTCGTACCCGAGGATCAGGGCCTCGTGGCTGGTGAAGAAGTCCACCTCGTGGAGGTTCGGCTGGGTCTCGGAGTCGATACCACAGGCCCGCATGAATCGCAGGGCCCGGTCGATCTCGTCGGCCAGGCGCTCGTAGCGCTGGCCCTCCCGGCTGGAGCTGACGAACTGCTGGTTCCACTCGTGCACCCGGGACAGATCCGCGAACCCGCCCTTCACGAAGGCGCGGAGGAGGTTCAAGGTGGAGGCCGACTGGTGGTAGGCCTGCAGCAGGCGCTCCGGGTTCGGGGTGCGGGCGGCCACCGTGGGCAGCATGTCGTTGACGATGTGGCCGCGGAACGACGGCAGCTCGATGCCCTCGATCACCTCGGTGTCGGCCGAGCGAGGCTTGGCGAACTGCCCGGCGATCCGGCCCACCTTCACGATCGGCACCCCAGCCGAGTAGCTCAGGACGATGGCCATCTGCAGGATCACCTGGAGCCGATCGCGGATGCCATCGGCGGTGAACGCATCGAAGGACTCGGCGCAGTCGCCGGCCTGGAGCAGGAACGCCCGCCCGTCCGCCACCTGCCCGAGGGCGGCGGTGAGGTTCCTCGCCTCGCCGGCGAACACCAGCGGGGGCAGGCTCGACAGCTGCTTGAGGGTCGCCTCGAGGGCGGCGTCGTCCGGCCACGACGGCTGCTGGGCGGCCGATCGGTCGCGCCAGGACGAGGGGGCCCAGGTCTCGGTCATCGGGTCAAGCGTGGCTGGTGGGGGGCTGGGAGGCAAAGCGAGCTGCCGCCGGCACCTCAGGCGGCGTCGCTGCGGGCCAGCGCTTCCTCGCGCACGGCGGTGACGGCTCGCTTCACGAGCCGGCGGGCCGCCTCGGCCGTGACACCGAGGGTCTCGCCGACCTCCCGGTAGCTGCGCTTCTGTCCGTCCGCCAGACCGAAGCGCTGCTCCACGGCGGAGCGGGCACGGTCGTCGAGCACGTCGAGGAGGTCGCCCACCAGGGCCTGCTCCTCGTTGTTGACCACGAGGGCCTCCGGGCCGGGCTTGTCGTCGGCGATGAGGTCGATGAGCTCGCTGCCGTCGTCGTCGCCGACCGTGCGGTCGAGGCTGGTCGGGGTGGTGAGCCGGTAGAGGCGGGCGTTCTCGTCGTCGAGCTCGTCGCCGTCACCCGCGACCTGTCGCAGAGCGGCTCGGAGGCCGGCCGATCGGTCGCCAGGCAGGCGGACCAGCGACGCCTTCTGGTCCAGGGCCCGGCCGATGGCCTGGCGGATCCAGAAGGTGGCGTAGGTGGAGAACTTGAAGCCCTTGCGCCAGTCGAACTTGTCGACGGCGTGCTCGAGGCCGAGGTTGCCCTCCTGGATGAGGTCGAGGAGCTCCATGGCCGGCGGGAGCGGGTAGCGACGGGCGACCGACACCACCAGGCGCAGGTTGGCCCGGATGAAGCGGTCCTTGGCCGCGGCGCCCTTGCGGGCGACCCGGCGATGCTCCGGCGTGTCGTCACCGCCTTCGATGGCGGCGCGTGCCGCGAACCCGGCTTCGACGGCCTGGGAGAGCTCACGCTCTTCGGATGCGGTGAGCAACGGCACGAGGCCGATCTCGTTGAGGTACTGACCTACGGAATCTGTCATGGCAACCTCCTCAACGATTGGTAGCCCCGGCATCTTCCCCGGGGAAGCGAATTTCCACCATCGCCATAGGGCAAATCCTGCCAACCCCGACGGTGGTTCGGCCATTCCGGAAGATCCGGTGACCCATGTCACCCTCTTACGGAGGCCCTAGGTTGCCCAGATGGCTGAGCGGCTCGGGATCTTCGGGGGCACGTTCGACCCGCCCCACGTGGGGCACCTCATCTCGGCGGTGAACGTCCGCCACGAGCTGGCCCTCGATCGGGTGCTGCTGGTCGTCAACAACCTGCCGTGGCAGAAGACCGGCAGTCGAGCCATATCACCCGCCGAGGATCGCTTCGCCATGGTCGCAGCGGCGGTGGCCGAGGTCGAGGGCCTCGAGGCCAGCCGCCTCGAGATCGAGGCCGGTGGGCCGTCGTACACCGCCGCCACCCTGGCCACCCTCCTCGGTGAGGACCCCC
>JBDSUN010000391.1:0-8323 GCA_039927735.1 Acidimicrobiales bacterium
GGACCGCCCGCCGAGTGGTCTGAGATCTCTCGGGCGCTGGCGTGGCTCCTCCTCGCGTCGATGCTGTCGATGACGTTGGTCAACGCAGGGCCCATCGCCATCGAGGTCCTGGCCGGCCCCGATCAGGATGACGAGGCCGGTCGCTTCCTCGCCGGGCTCGTCGTGGCCCGCGTGCCGCTCTTCCTCTTCCAAGCCGTTCAGGCGGCGCTGCTACCTCGGCTTGCCGAGCTGGCCGGCGAGGATCGGTTCGACGAGCTGCGGCAGAGCCTGCGACAGCTCGTCGCAGTCCTGGCCGCCATCGCCACCCTCGGGACGCTGTTTGCGTGGCTGGCCGGCCCCGAGATCGTCGAGCTGCTCTTCGGATCTGAGTTCCCGCTGGGCGCCCGCACCATGGCCTTGCTGGCCGCCGGGAGTGGGTCGTTCATGATCGGGTCGGCAGTGGCGCAGGCCAACATCGCGCTCGGGCGCCAACGTCTCATGGCCTCGGCCTGGGCGGCCGGGCTCGCCGCCCTGCTTCTCGTGATCGCGGTCTCCAGCTCCGACCTCTTCCTCCGAGTGGAGCTCGGCGGCCTGGCCGGGGGTGTGGTTGCGCTTGCCGCTCAGCTCACCGTCCTCCGATCGGCCTTGCGCTCGGGGGCCGTCCCGACCCAGGGCAACATGCTGGAGGCCCTCGCCGCTCGTCCACTCGAACCCTAGGGTCCCGTTGCTGTGACCATGCCTCCGGTGTCCAACGCTCACAAGATCGCCGTCGTCACCGGAGACACCCTTGGACCTCGCATGGCCGGCCCCGCCATACGGGCGTGGCATCTGGCCGGCGTCCTCGCTCGCGAGCACGACGTCCAGCTCCTGACCACCGGGAGCTGCGAGCTGGACGACGTGCGCTTCGTGACCGCTCACGCCGACGACGCTCGCCTGAGAGGGGCGGTGGAGTGGTGCGAGGTGCTCGTCGTTCAGGGCTGGGTGCTGGCCGGACGGCCTTGGATCGCGCATGCCGGCTGCGTCGTGGTGTGCGACATCTACGACCCGATGCACTTGGAGCAGCTCGAACAAGGGCGGGACAGCGGACCGGACGGCTGGCGGCGAGCAGTCCATGGCGCCATGGCGACGCTCAACGAGCAGCTCCGGAGGGGCGACTACTTCATCTGTGCCAGCGAGAAGCAGCGGGACTTCTGGCTCGGGCACCTTGCCGGTCTGGGGCGGATCAACCCCGCGACGTATCGCGACGATCCGACCCTGCGCGGCCTGATCGACGTCGTGCCCTTCGGCACGTCCGACGATGCGCCGGAGCGCGGTACGTCGGGAATCCGTGGCCGCCTGCCCGGCGTGGACGAGCAAAGTCGCATCGTCCTGTGGGGCGGGGGCATCTACAACTGGTTCGATCCGCTCACTCTCATCCGCGCCGTCGATCGCCTTCGTCAGAAGCATCCCGATGTCCGCCTGGTCTTCATGGGCTTGCAGCACCCGAGCCCGGAGATCCCGCAGATGCGAGTTGCCGTCGAGGCCCAGGAGCTGGCCGAGGAGCTTGATCTCACCGACCGGTTCGTGCACTTCAACGCGGGATGGGTTCCCTTCGCCGAGCGTCACGAGATGTTGCTGGACGCCGACATCGGCGTCAGCACCCACTTTGCCAACATTGAGACCGAGTTCTCGTTCCGCACGCGCATCTTGGACTACCTGTGGGCTGGGCTGCCGGTGGTATGCACCGAGGGTGACGGTCTGGCCAGCGTCATCGAGTCGTCTGGGATAGGGATGGCCGTTGCGCCACTCGACGTGACGGCGCTCGAGCGTGCCCTCGATGCGCTGCTCAGCGATCCCGATCTGCTGGCTCGTTGCGCCGATGCAAGCCGGAGGGCAGGACTCGAGCTTCGCTGGTCTCGAGTCGCCGCGCCCCTCGAGGCCTTCTGTCGAGCGCCACGGCGAGCACCAGATCTCATCGACCCGGAGCAACAAGAGCTGGTCGAGCACGATCACGTCGTTGTCACCACCACGCGATCGAAGCTCCAGCACGACCTACTCCTCGGAAGGTCGCTCCTTCGGGTGGAAGGGGTCCGTGGATTGGCTGCTCACGTCACCAAGCGGATCCGACGATTGGCCGGCCAACGGGCCTTGCCTCCCTGACGTCCACCAAGGCGGTCGAGGCCCCGTACGATCAGACTGTGGCTGTGCGCTTCGTGATCATCGGCGGCGGTCCAGCAGGAGGCGCGGCTGCGTCCCACGCCGCTCGGCTTGGCGCCGAGGTGACGGTCGTCGAGCACGAGGTGATCGGCGGAGCGGCACACCTCTGGGACTGCATCCCGTCGAAGGCCATGATCGCAACGGGTGGCGCGCTGGCTGCGGTCAGGCGTTCGCCTGAGATGGGGCTCACGTCCGCCAAGGCCCAAGTCGATCCCATCGCTCTGCGGGCCCGGATCAGCGCGATCACGCAGAAGCTGGAGCATGGCACGCGACGCCTGCTCGACAGCCAGGAGGTGCGCATCGTCTGGGGCCGGGGTCGCCTGGGCGGAGACCACGAGGTGATCGTCGAGACCGCTGATGGCCTGGTCGAGATCGAGGCCGATGTCATCCTCCTCAGCACCGGGAGCCGTCCACGCCTGCCCGAGTGGGCGCAGGTCGACGGCGAGCGGGTGCTCTCGACGCGACATGCCTATCCTCCGGCCACGTGGCCTACCGGTCTGGTGGTCATCGGATCGGGCGTCACCGGGGTGGAGTTCGTCCACATGTTCTCCTCCCTCGGGAGCGATGTGACGCTGATCGTCTCCCGTCAGCAGGTCCTCCCCCAGAAGGACCCCGAGGTTGCCTCGGCGCTGGAGGATGAGCTGCTGAGTCGGGGGGTGGGCCTCTACAAGGGGGCGCGTGCAATTGGGATCGATCGCACGGACGAGGGGGTCGTCGTTCGCTGCGATGACGGACGCTCCGCGGTTGGGAGCCACGCCCTTCTCGCCGTCGGCTCGGTCCCCAACAGCGATGGGCTGGCGCTCGACGCAGCGGGCGTGGAGGTCGATCCCGCCGGATATGTCCCGGTCGACGATCGGTGTCGCACCAACATCAGTCACATCTATGCGGCGGGAGACCTGTCCGGGCGGCTGCCCCTCTCGTCTGTTGCCACCATGCAAGGGCGTCAGATCGCTGAGCACGTGATGGGGGTCCAGGCGCGGCACAGTCGCCGGCTCGACTACGACAAGGCGGCTTCGGCCATCTTCACGGTCCCGGAGATCGCCGACGTCGGTCTCGCGGAGGCGGACGCCTTCGCCGAGGGTCGCAAGGTTCGAGTCACCAAGGTGCCGTTCTCAGCGTCGCCCAAGGCGCTGATCGAGAGCCACAGCAAGGGTTTCGTCAAGATCGTCAGCGACCCCGCCACCGGGGTCGTGCTCGGTGGCTCGATCGTCGGTCGTCACGCGGCGGAGCTCATCGCGGTGATCGCGGTGGCCGTCACCAACGGGCTGCGCGTCGGCGACATCGTGGACAGTCTGCTCGTCCATCCGTCGCTCTCTGAAGCGCTGGCCGAGGCGGCCGAGTAGCCATGTCCCTGATCCTCGGTCCGGCGGTCCTCGCAGCCGCCCTGTTGTCCGTGGCCGGCGCTCAGAAGCTGCTTGACCCCACGATGACGGTGGGCGCGCTGCGCGCCCTGCGCCTCCCATCGTCTCCGATGCTGGTCAGGGTCGGATCGGCGGCGGAGCTGGCTGTCGGGGTCGGGGCGGTCACCCTGGGTGGCCCGGTGTTGTGGGCACTTGTAGGTGCCAGCTACTTGGCGTTCTCGTTGGTCGTGGCAGCGGCACTTCGCTCGGGCCAGATGCTCGGTTCGTGCGGATGCTTCGGGCGAGAGGAGACACCTCCCCACAGGATGCACGTGGGACTCAACCTCGCCTTCGCAGCCGCGTCAGGTCTGGCCGCTGTAGCGGGGCGAAGCACGGTTGACGAGCTCCCCGCGGCGATTCTCGAACGTGTTGGCATCGCAAGCCTCCTCGTTGTCGGGGTCGTCCTCTCCTACGCCTGCTACGTCGAGCTTCCGCGGTTGTTCGCGGCGGCCGCGACCGTTCGAGAGCTCGATTTCGCAGGTCTGAACCAGGCGGGGCATCCCCACCAGCGACCGAGATAGGGTCGTGAAGATGTCGTCAGCGAGATCTACTGCCGAACTGGCCACAGACCGCGAGCGTGAGGCGTCGCACGAGGACTCGGTCGGTCGGCAGCATCGGGTTCCGTTGGCCACTCGGCTGAGCGGTGTGCTCGAGCGGCATACGAGCCGGAGAGGGTTTCTCGCCAAGGCCGCCGTCACCGGCTCCGCGATGGCGATCGCACCCAGCCAGTTCGCGCTGAGGCCTGGGTCCGCCTACGCGGCGGTGTGCAGCTGCTCCGGTTCGACCTGCAGCTGTGGTTCGGCGTGCTGCGACGGCTATACCGAGTTCTGCTGCACCATCACGGGCGCCAACAGCTGTCCTGGCGGCACCGTCGCGGGTGGATGGTGGAAGGCGGATGCTCCGGGGTTGTGTGGCAACAGTCCTCGCTACTACATCGACTGCAACGTCGCTCCTGGACAGAACCCCTGCTCGTGCGGGTGCGCCAATGGCGACTGCAACAATCGCAAGGCTTGCTGCACCCGGTTCCGATACGGCCAATGTCACCAGGAGATCCCGGTCGTCGGCGCCATCATGTGCCGTGTGGTCACCTGCACACCGCCATGGGTGTTCGATCCAAGTTGCACCACCGCTCCTCTGACGGACAACAACACGCGCTTCCACGACAGCGCCTGTCTCGATGAGACCGTCTCTGCCCCCGCCGGGCCCCCGCGACTGAAGACGGCGACCTGGTACCTCGCCAGCGACCCGCTGAGCGGGCAGGCCGACCAGGTGTTCAAGTATGGAGACCCGGGCGACGTGGCGGTGGTCGGCGACTGGAACGGCGACGGCACGATGACCCTCGGTGTGTTCCGGCAAGGCCGTTGGTTCCTTCGGAACCCTGTGGGCGGAGGCGGGGCAGACGTCGAGTTCAGCTTCGGGGACCCTGGGGACTTTCCGATCGTTGGTCGGTGGGTCGCTGGTGACCCACGCCACTATCCGGGAGTGATTCGCGGATCGAAGTGGCATCTGCGTGCGAGCCACACGTCCGGCGGGGCAGACCACGTCGCCTCCTTCGGGGACCCGGGTGATGTGCCGGTCGTGGGGGACTGGAACGGCGATGGCACAGACACCCCGGGTGTCTTCCGCTCCGGCAGGTGGTACCTGTGTGACTCGCTGACATCGGGGTTCGCCGACCGCGTGTTTGCCTTCGGTGACCCAGGTGACGTGCCTGTCGTGGGCCGATGGGTTGCGGGCGACCGTCGCCATCTCCCCGGGGTCCTCCGTGGCCCGACGTGGTACCAGCGGAACAGCCAGACGAACGGTGGGGCTGACGTGGTGTTCGGGTTCGGCGACCCGGGGGACATCCCGTTGGTGGGGGACTGGAACGGTGACGGCCGCGACACCGTCGGGGTAGCCCGCTGATGGCCGTTGCAGTCGGACTCCTCGCCTCGGTCACCGCGCTCCTCGCCGTCATGGTGATCTCGCTGCTCCGGTCCCATGCCGAGATCTTGAAGGCGCTTCACGACCTGGGTGTCACCCTCGATCCCTCTGAACGGCCCGCGGCAGCGCCGCGCACCGCTGTAGGGGTGCCCGCGCCGCGAACGGGCGGTCCTGCGCGCGTGGAGGACCTGGCCGGTGTGGCGCCGGGCGGGGGTGCCACGCAGATCGCGGTCGTGGGCGCTGAGCACCGAACGCTGCTCGCCTTCCTGACGACGGGATGCCTGACCTGCCGTTCGTTCTGGGAGTCCCTGGCCGGACCGGTCGACGTCATGGGTGCACGGGTCGTGATCGTCACCAAGGACCCTTCGGAGGAATCCGAGAGCTCGGTTCGGGGACTGGCCCCGGCCGAGGTTCCCGTCATCATGTCCTCCTCGGCGTGGGACGGGTACGGAGTGGAGGTCGCCCCCTACTTCGTGCTCGTCGACGGCCAAGAGAGATCCGTGGTGGGCGAGGGCGCAGCGGCCACCTGGGAGCAGGTGCGACAGCTTCTCAACCAAGCCGTCGCCGATGCATCAGACCCTCGTCGACGGTTGAGCGCAGAAGAGGCGCTGGCTGCGGCAGGAGTCGGGCCCGGCCATGGCAGCTTACGGCCACCGATCAGTGGGTCACCCGACGGTGACCAAGCCACGGCCTGATGGGCGCCATGGAGGACGCTGGAATCCGCATCGACATGGATCCGGGCTGGGAGGGTCAGATCCGTCGGCGCACGCCTGGCCTGGCGGCGTCCGCCGCCGACCGCGCCCGCGTGCCCCCGCCGCCGATTGGTGGGGCGGTCGTGCACCTGGCCAACTTCCCGCTGCCAGCCGAGGTCGGCGACTTCGGTGGGGGCACCGCCGAGCAGATGCGTGCTCCGCACATCCTGATCAACCTGGTGGAGTATGACGATGCCAGCATCGGCTCTGCTCTGTTCGCGGCCGAGGGGTTGCCCAGGATCGCGCCCGGTGACTTCGATCCAGCGACCATGCAGCGAACGATTGACGGTCAGTCTGGCGCCCAGAGGTTCTTCACTGCCGCCGGACGCCCCTTCTGCCTCTACGTGGTCCTGGGTTCGCACCTTCGTCGATTTCGAACGGGTCCCGTCGTAGCGGACGCCCTCGGTCGCATCGAGATCGCCGAGTCGCCCATCGATTGAGTGCAGTGGCCTGGCCGGCCAGCTGAGCCAGATCCAGCCCATAGGGACCGACCGCGCTACTCGATGACGACGATGATGTCGCCGGAGCCGACGGACTGGCCGGTGGCGACCTTGACTTCGGCGATGGTGCCGGCCATGTCGGCCAGGATGTTGTTCTCCATCTTCATGGCCTCCAGCACGCACACCGGTTGACCGGCCTCGACGGCCTGGCCTACCTCCACCAGGACCTTGACGATGGTGCCCTGCATCGGCACCGTGACCTTGCCGCTGCCCGCCGCGCCCGCGCCGCCGGCCGCGCCGGCACGACGGGGGCGTGGTGCCGCGCCGGCGCCGGCCACGACGGCCAGCGGCACGTCGGGCACCCAGACCTTGACGCTGAAGCGCTTGCCGTTCACCTCGACGTCGACGTCGCGCTGCACCTTGGCCGGCCCGTCGTCGTCGCCACCACCCGGTGCCGCCGGCGCGGCGCTGACGCCGGTCAGGTCGAGACGGTCCTCCACCCACTTGGTGGAGTGCTCGGCGTTGCGGAAGTCCTCGTGGCGCAGGATGGCGAGGTCGGCCGGGATGGTGGTGGCCACACCCTCGAGGCGAAGCTCCTCCAGCGCCCGGATCATGCGGTCGATGGCCGTGTCTCGCGTATCGCCCCAGACGATGAGCTTGCCGATGAGGTTGTCGTAGTACTGGCTGACCTCGTCGCCGCTCTCGTAGCCGCCGTCCCAGCGAACGCCGAAGCCCTGCGGCGGCACCAGCGTGGTGATGGTGCCGGGGGAGGGGAGGAACTTGCCCTCGGCCGGATCCTCGGCGTTGATGCGCACCTCGATGGCCCAGCCCCGCAGGTCGATGTCGTCCTGCGTGAACGACAGCGGTTCGCCCGACGCCACCCGGATCTGCTCTCGCACGAGGTCGATCCCGGAGACGAGCTCGGTGACGGGGTGCTCTACCTGGAGGCGGGTGTTCATCTCCAGGAACCAGAACTCGCCGTCCTGGTAGAGGAACTCCACGGTGCCTGCGTTGTAGTAGCCACACGCCTTGGCCACCTTGACGGCCGCCTCACCCATGGCCTGGCGGGTCTCGGCTGGGAAGGCAGGCGCCGGGCTCTCCTCGATCAGCTTCTGGTGCCGCCGCTGCGCCGAGCAGTCCCGCTCGCCCACCCAGACCACGTCGCCCTGGGTGTCGCCGATGATCTGCATCTCCACGTGACGGGGCCAGGTGAGGTACCGCTCCACGTAGCACTCGTCACGCCCGAAGCCCTTGAGGGCCTCCGACTGGGCCGACTCGAGGGCGCTGTGCGCCTCGTCCGCGCTCTTGACGACGCGCATGCCGCGCCCGCCGCCACCGTAGGCCGCCTTGATGGCGACGGGCCAGCCGAACTCCTCGCCGAAGGCCACCACGCCATCCCCGCTGGTCAGGAACTCGGTGGTGCCGGGCACGCCCTGCACCCCGGCCTCTTGGGCGGCGATGCGGCTCGACACCTTGTCGCCCATCACCTCGATGGCCTCGGGTGGCGGCCCGATGAAGGTGACGCCGCGCTCGGTGATGGCCCGGGCGAAGTCGGTGTTCTCGGAGAAGAACCCGTAGCCGGGGTGCACGCCGTCGGCCCCCGACTGCTCGATCACCTCGAGGATGCGCTCGGTGT
>JBDSUN010000392.1:0-4446 GCA_039927735.1 Acidimicrobiales bacterium
ACAGTCCGGTCGATGGTGACCTGCACCGAGATGCGGTTGTCCACCAGCACCTTGCCGTTGCGGTCGAGGATCCTGCCACGCGGCGCCTCCACCGGGACCACCCTGATCCGGTTGGCCTGGGCCGCCACCTGGTACTGCTCGGAGGCCATCACCTGGAGGTAGTAGAGGCGGGCAAACAGGCTGGCGAAGAGAGCGAAGACGACGATGCCGAGCACCGACATCCGCACGCGCGGCGACTCGGCGATCATCGGTACACCGCCCGGGCCCGCACGCTGTCGGCGGAGCCGGTGGCCCAGCGCATCGCCTTGACGACCACGGGCGCCGCCACCGTGTTGAGGACGCCCACGATCACGGCCACCCGCAGCAGGGACAGCGCGACGAGATCGTCTCCCAGCACGGTCCCGAACACGCCGTACAGGATGACACCGACGACGCTCGCCGCGGTCGCGGTGGCGACGGGGATCCACCAGGCGGCCCGGAGCACGGAGTCCTGCAGGCCTCCCACCAGGTAGGCGACGATGGCGTAGGTGAGGGCGGAGAGGCCGAAGGGCGTCTGGAGCATCAGGTCATAGGCGATACCGGCCGCGAAGGCGATGGCGGCCCCCCGGTCGGGTCCGGTGGCGATGCCGGCCGCGATGGCGACCAGGAGGAGCAGATCTCCCTGCACCCCGAAGACGCCGAGGCTCGGCGCGATGCCGAGCTGGACGGTGAGGGCGATGACCAGCACCAGCGACGTGCGCACGGCCACCACGAGCGGACTCAGCGGGATCACTCCGGGGGCTCCCACAGGAGCACAGTGACGAAGGCCAGCTCGTCGGTGTCGGCCATCGGACGCACGATCAGGTCGAGGGTCAGGCCGCCGCCGGCCGGCTGCACCGATCTGACACGCCCGATCGGAATCGACGCCGGGAAGGCGGCCCGGTCGATGCCGCTGGTGGTGAGGGCTGCGCCGGGCTTGGGCACCTCGGCGGTGCCGGCCTCGATGTTGGTGTCAACGATCAGCTCTTCGCCCCTCCCCTGCCCACGTGCGGTGCCTGGGGCATCCGTCGGCAGCAGCCGAATGCCGACGGCGAAGTCGGGGTCGGTGAGCAGCTGCACGGTGGACCGGCCGGCTTGCACCTGGACCACCTTGCCGACCAACCCGGCGCCGTTGACCACCGGCATGCCGACCCTGACGCCATCGTCGCCGCCCTTGGAGATGTCGAGGGTGTGGGAGAAGTTGGACGGGTTCCCAGACACGACCCGCGCCGCCGTCGTAGGGATGGCCCCCACCCACTCCAGGCCCTGTTGGGACAGCAGCTCGGCCAGCTGCTGCACGGCGTCCTCCTGCAGCACCTCCTGACCCTCCAGCTCGGCGACCCGCCGCTGCAGCTCGTCGTTCTCGCTCTTGACGTCGCCGTACCCGGTGACGCCGTGCCAGGCGTTGGTGAAGGGCTCGCTGACCGTCTCGGTCACACCCCGTAGCGGGGAGAACACGGTGCCGGCCGTGCGCCGTGCGCTCTGCACCATCGCGGCGTCGCGAAAGTCCAGGGTGAGCAGGGCCAGGGAGGTGAAGACGAGGAGCGCGATGGTCAGCCGGGAGCGGCCACCGGTGCGGCGGGAGAGGGCCACGAACGGGGCGGGATCAGTGGTTCGTGGAGGAGAACAGCACGCCCTTCAGGGCCTCGAACTCCTCCAGCGACTGGCCCGAACCGATGGCGACGGCGTGGAGCGGGTCGGGCGCGATCACGATCGGCATGCCGGTCTCGTGGTGAAGGCGGGCCTGCATGCCGTGGAGCAGCGCTCCGCCGCCGGCCAGGGTGATGCCCTTCTCCATGATGTCGGCGGCCAGCTCGGGGGGCGTCTTGTCCAAGGTGACCTTGACGGCATCCACGATGGCCGACACCGGCTCACCCATCGCCTCGCGGATCTCCTCGGTGGTGGTGACGATCGTCTTGGGCAGCCCGGTGACGAGGTCGCGCCCGCGGATCTCGGCGTGCAGCTCCTCCTGGAGGGGCCACGCGGACCCGAGGGCGATCTTGACCTCCTCGGCCGTGCGCTCGCCGACGGCCAGGCTGTACTCCTTCTTGATGAACTGGATGATGGAGTCGTCCAGCTCGTCGCCGCCCACCCGCACCGACTGGCTGGCCACGATGCCGCCCAAGGAGATGACCGCCACCTCGGTGGTGCCACCGCCGATGTCGACGATCATGTTGCCCGTCGGCTCCTGGACAGGCAGACCGGCGCCGATGGCCGCCGCCATGGGCTCCTCGATGATGTAGGCCGGCTTGCGGGCACCGGCATACTCGGCGGCCTCCTGCACGGCCCGCTGCTCGACCCCGGTGATCCCGGACGGCACGCAGATCACCATGCGCGGCTTGCTCCAGCGGCGGTTGTTCACCTTCTGGATGAAGTACCGGAGCATCTTCTCGCAGATCTCGAAGTCGGCGATGACGCCGTCCTTCAAGGGGCGGATGGCCTGGATGTGGGCCGGGGTGCGGCCGATCATCCGCTTGGCCTCGACGCCGACCGCCAGCGGCCGCCCGTCGCGGACGTTGACGGCCACCACGGACGGTTCGTTGAGGACGATGCCGCGCCCGCGCACGTACACGACCGTGTTGGCGGTCCCGAGGTCGACCGCCATGTCGCGGCCCATGATCGAAGAAAGGAGGTTGTCGGACATCGGGGCTGGGCCCTCCGCTAGCTACCACCGGGCGTTCGGCCGCAGCGTACTCGTGCAAGGTCAAAGCCGACAGGTCGACCTTCGGTCGAGCGTCGGCCTCATGTGGAGCCTCAGCCTAGAGGTTGTAACGGAACCGCAACAATCTCGATCGTCAGCTCCGACTGGGGAACCACAGCGCGATCTCGCGCTGGGCCGCTTCGTGGGCGTCGGAGGCGTGGACGAGGTTCTCGGTGGTGACCGTGGCGTAGTCACCTCGGATGGTCCCGGGTTCTGCGTCATCCACCTTGGTGGCGCCCACGAGCTTGCGCACGAGGGAGAAGGTGTTGTCGGCCGGGCCCTCCACGATCATGGCGAAGACCGGGGAGCGGGTGAGGAAGGCCACCAGCTCGCCGAAGAAGGGCTTGTCCGAGTGCTCGGCGTAGTGCGCCTCGGCCAGCGCCGTGTCCGCAGTCCGCAGCTGCGCGGCTTGCAGGGTCAGGCCCTTGTGCTCGAGCCTGGCCACGATCTCGCCGATGAGCCCCCGCTCCACTGCATCGGGCTTGCACATCACGAAGGTCTGGTTCATGGCCGGGAGGCTATGAGGGCTCAGCGCTCGGAGACCAGCCCGAGGCGACGACAGGCGGCTCGCGCCGCTCCCACCGTGTACAGAGATCCGGTGACGACGACGGCGTCCTCCGGTGACGAGTCGTCCAGTGCCTTCCGGACCGCATCGGCGACGTCGGGGACGACCCGGGCGGTTCCGCCGTGCTCCCGGACCACCGCGGCCAGGTCCGCGGCCGGGAGCGCACGCGGCGAGTCCGGGGTGCAGCACAGCACCTCGATGGCGTCCTCCGCGCCCAGACGCACCAGGAGCTCGACCGGATCCCGACCGGCCAGCACGCCGAGCACCAGGCGGCGATGGCCGGCGATGGCGAACCCCTCGTCCAACGACTCGGCCAGGGCCTCAGCACCATCGGGGTTGTGGGCGCCGTCGAGCACGATGAGCGGGGCCCGTCCAACCACCTCGAAGCGGCCCGGGCTCCGCACGCGCGCCAGAGCGTCGACCACGAGCTCTTCGTCCAGCGGGCGGCCGAAGAAGGCCTCGGCGGCGGCCACCGCGATGGCGGCGTTGTCACCCTGGTGGGCGCCGTGGGCGGCGAGGAAGACATCGTCGTACGAGGTGGTCGGCGTGCGGAGGTCGAGCATGCGGCCCCCGACCGCGAGGCGGTTCGCGGTGCAGCCGAAGTCCTCGTCCCGGCGCCAGACCGCGGCCGCCAGGGTCGACCCGAACACCTCCCGCAGCGCCGGATCGGTCTCGCCCAGCACGAAGGTGGCGCCCGGCTTCACGATGCCGACCTTCTCCTCGGCGATCCGCCGCCGCCAATCGCCCTGGCCGTCGGTGTGGTCGTGGCCGATGTTGGTGAGCACAGCCACCACGCCATCGACGACGTTGGTGGCGTCCCAGCGCCCGAGCAGGCCCACCTCCACCACCGCGGCGGCCACCGCCTCGTCGGAGAACCAGCGGTAGGCGGCCGCGGTGAGGAGCTCGAAGTAGGACGGCGGGGGGGCGACGAGCGGCTCGATGGACGCAAGGTCGGTGAGCAGGGCCGCCAGGGCAACGTCGGAGATCGGCTCGCCGTTGCGGGAGATGCGCTCGTTGATCGCTTCGAGGTGCGGGCTCGTGTAGGTGCCGACAGGAAGGTCGTGGGCGGAGAGCAGGGCCGTGACCATGCGGGCCACCGAGCCCTTGCCGTTGGTGCCGGTGATGTGGACGGTGGGCTGGTCGTGCTGCGGGTCGCCGAGCA
>JBDSUN010000393.1:0-4703 GCA_039927735.1 Acidimicrobiales bacterium
CCGGACATCGGTCGCTCTGCCCGATGTCCCGGGCCGACGGCCAACGTGGACGGGTGCAGGATGGCGGCCCCGAGGAGCACGAACGACGCGGAGTAGAGGACCGGGGTCAATCCGGACAGCTCGAAGGTCCCGCGCATCGAGGTCACGGAGTAGAGGAGGTCGGCCGAGAGCTGAGCCACCACCCACCCGGTGAGGAGGCGGTCGCCGGTCGAGGCGATGCCGCCCTGCACGAGGAGGCGCACCACGGCGCCGAAGAGGAGCAGGTCGACCACCGTGTACGAGACGGCGACGACGGTGGCCGCACCGCTCAGTTCCTCGTCGTGGAGGTAGGGAGCGATGAAGAGCACCCACACCAGCACGCCGAGGCCCACGCTGATGATCAAGCTGTCCAGCAGGTGGATCCGCCGATCGACGCTGCCGCGCACCCGGATGAGGCGGGTCAGCGCCACGAGGAAGGCGACGTAGCCGGCCAGGAAGAAGCCGTCGGTGATGGCCGGGTTGCCGAGCTCGAGGCCCCAGCGGAGCTTGGCCGGGTACCAGAGCACGTAGGCGGGCACGAGCAGCGCCGCCCCCAAGAGGATGCACCAGGCCGGGTTCTGACGGGAGGGGTTCCGCCGGGTGGCCACTGCGGCCGCGCCGGTGGCGGCGACGATCAGTGCCACGAGCAGCCAGCCCCTCAGCGGCTCCCCGGCGACGACCACCCCCGCGCAGACGGCGGCCCCACCCACGAGGACAGCCCGCGAAGCGCGCGCCGACTGATCCCCGCTCATCTCCCTACATCGTCACGAGGACGGGTCGGCCTGAGCCCTCCGCAGCAACGATGGATCGATGACGTCCGGGTCGGCACCCGTCGCGTGCAGCGCCTGGGCCGCTCCCAGCACCACGAAGGTGGCGCGGCTGGCTGCGCAGACCCGGTCCTTTTGGTCGAGGATCCGGCCTTCGGTGGCGAGTCGCTCGTCGTCCTGGGTCGTGATCCACGCCTCGACGGTGTAGGCGCGGTCGACCAGCACCGGGCGGTCGAATCGGGTGGTGGTCTCAGCGGTGACGGCGAACTTGCCGCCGACCGCGATGGTCGCCCAGGCCTGGGCCTCGTCGAGCACCGCCAGGCTCACGCCGCCATGGACGTAGGAGGGCGCTCCGGAAAAGGTGGCGTCGAGGGTGAAGGTGGCCACCACCGCCTGGAGCTCGTCGTCGTGGTGGAAGGGGATGCGGAGCCCACCGGTGTTGCGGGGCTCGCAGACGAAGCAGTTGGAGTCGAAGCCCCAGTCCTCGTTGTGCAGCTGGCGTCTGGCCATGGCCGCCAGGCTGCCACGGGCGGCGCCACCTACGCTGCCGGCCCGTGACCGTGCGCATCGTGACCGACAGCAACGCCATGCTGCCTCAGGAGCTGCGCGAGCGGTTCGCCATCACGGCGGTGCCGATGACGGTCGTGGTCGACGGCGTCGCCCACCACGAGGATGAGCTGGACCCCCTCGAGCTCTGTGCCCGCTTGCGAGCGGGGGCGACGGCCTCGACCTCGGCGCCCTCCCCTGGCGAGCTGCTGGTCGCCTACCGGCGGCTGGCGGGCGAGGGCGCCTCCGCCATCCTCTCCGTGCACATCGGCTCCAACCAGTCCGCCACCGTAGGCGCCGCCACGATCGCCGCCGGCCAGGCCGGGGTGCCGGTCACCGTCGTCGACACCGGCACCGCCTCGTTCATCGAGGGCTGCTGCGTCTGGCGAGCGGCGGAGGTGCTGGCCGGCGGCGGTGACATCGAGGAGGCGGCGCGAGTGGCCGGCGCGGTGGCGGCGACGGCGGCGTCGGTGTTCACGATCGGGGAGATCGCCCGGGCCGACCGGGGCGGGCGCCTCCAGGTGGACCAGCGCGAGGGCGTCCCCGTGTTCGTGTCCGCCGGACCCGACATGCGCCAGCTCGGTACGGTCACCACGGCGGCGGAGGCGGCTCGCGTGATGGCTGAGGTGGTGGCCGAGCACCCGGGGTCGCTACGGGTCGGGGTGGGCGACGCCGATGCCGAGGAGGCGGCCGTCACCCTCCTTGCGGCGCTGTCAGCCCTTCCCAACGTGGCGGAGACCACCCGTTACACCGTGGGCCCGTCGGTGGCCGTCCACACCGGCGCCGGCACGGTCGGCGCCGTCTTCCACCCGTTGGGCTGATGGCCGTGCGCAGCAACGCCCGGTCGTGGGACGGCTACGTCCAGCACTTCCACGAGGAGCGAGCCGGGATCACGGAGCGAGTGCTGCGACGCTGCCTCGCGGACGGGCAGAGCCCCTACGAGTGGTGCGCTGAGGCCCTGAAGGACGGCGGGCCGGTCCTGGACCTGGCGTGCGGCAGCGGCCCGATGGCCGACCACACATCCCGGTGGTTCGGCACCGACCGCTCGGGTGCCGAGCTCGGGGCCGCGCGGTCGCTCGGGCGCGGTCCCCTCGTGCGGGCCGATGCCGGGGCGCTCCCGGTGCGATCGGCATCCGTCACGTGCGCCGTCTGCTCGATGGGCCTCCAGGTGGTCGAGCCGCTGGGGACGGCTCTCGGAGAGCTGGGCCGGGTGCTGACTCCCGGAGGGCAGGCGGTGGCGCTCGTGCCTGCGGGCGGGCCGCTGGGATGGCGGGATGCGCTCGCCTATGTCCGCCTCCAGGTGGCCCTGCGGACGCGCATCCGGTATCCGAACGGTCCCCAGCTGGCGCCTGGAGCAGTGGCTGCAGCGCTGGAGCTCGTCCAGCTCCGGATCGTCACCGATGAGCAGCGGGCCTTCGGGCTCTCGCTCCGGGCCGCCGAGGACGTCGCCACCCTCGTGACGTCCCTCTACCTGCCGGACGTGGATCCGCCCCGGGTGGCAGCGGCTCGGCGGGTGCTGGCCCGTCGCATCAGCACCGATCTCGCCGTGCCGCTGCGCCGGTTGGTGCTCGAGTCCACGGTGCCGTCCGTCCGCACCCGCTCCGAGGGCGCATGATGGGTGCCATCGACACCCTCACCGTCCGGCCCGGCCCTCTGCGCGTCGTCGCGGCGAGCGCCCTCGGGTACGCCTGCGGGCTCCTCCCCTCCGCCTCGCTGGCCAGTCGGGTGGCCACCGGCGGGCGGGTGGACCTGCGCCAGTCCGGTTCCGGCAACCCCGGCGCCACGAACGCGGCGGCCCAGCTGGGCACCGGCTGGGGCCTGGCCGTTCTCGCCGGCGACCTGCTCAAGGGTGCGGTGGCCGGTCTGGCCGGGTTGCGCCTGGCCGGCCCGGCCGGTGGGTACGCCGCCGGCGTTGGATCCATGGCCGGCCACATCTTCCCGGCCACCACCGGCTTCCAGGGGGGCAAGGGGGTGGCCACCTCGGCGGGCGCCTCGCTGGTGCTGTTCCCGGCCTACTTCCCCCTCGACGCGGCGGTGGCGGCCCTGTCCGCCGCCCGGACCGCCAACGCCGATCGCGCCATCGTGGTCTCCTGCGCCGTGTGGACGGCCGCCGCGATGCTGTGGTGGCGGGCCCGGCTTCCCAACGCCTGGGGACCGGCCTCCACCGTCGGGCTCCCCCTGTTCGCGGGTGCCGGAGCGGGGCTGATGCTCACCAAGCTGGAGCTCAACCGCCGCAAGGCCGCACGCGGCTAGTCGGCCTGGGCGGGGCGGTGGCCCCGACCGTCGATCTCGAAGAAGAGCTGACCGGCGGCGATCTGCACCGCCATGGACCAGCTGGGGTAGGCATGCACGGTCTGGGCCAACCGCCCGGCGAACATGCCGGTGCGGATGGCCAGGGCCACCTCGTGGATGACCTCGCCAGCGGCCGGACCCACCACCGTCGCTCCCAGCACCCGGCCGCCCGCCACGTTCCCGAGCAAGGGACGGGGCCCGACCACGAGCTTGAGGTAGCCGTCGGTGCGGTCGCTGGCAATGGCGCGGTCCAGCGCCTCGAAGGGCACCACCGCCACCCGGCCGCCGTGCTCGGCCGCCTCGGCCTCCGTCGCCCCCACGTGGCCGACCTCGGGATCGGTGAAGGTGATCCAGGGGATGGCGGCCGTCTCGAAGCGCTGGGGGCGGAGCCGGCGCCAGCTCGACAGCGCGTTGGTGGCGGCGATCAGTCCCATGCGGGCGGCGGCGTGGGTGAAGGGGAGGCGCCCGGTGACGTCGCCCACCGCGTAGACGCCGCGCACGGTGGTGGCCATCGTGGCCTCGGTGCGGATGAAGCCACGGTCGTCGGTCTCCACCCCGACCCCCTCGAGGTTGAGGCCCTCGGTCACCGGGCGCCGTCCCACGGCGACCAGCACGCGCTCGACCTCGAGGTTCGCCCCGTCCGACAGGTGCAGTCGGGCACCGCCGTCGGTCGGCTCCACCCGCTCGAGCGACGTGCCGATGTGCGTCGTGATCCCATCCGCCCGGAGCGCCCGCTCCACCACCGCAGACGCCTCCGGCTCCTCCTTGGCCAGGAGCCGGTCGGCCGCCTCGATGATGGAGACCGTCGTGCCCAGGCGGGCCATGGCCTGGGCCAGCTCGCACCCGATGGGGCCGCCGCCGAGCACCGCCAGTGACCGGGGCTGGGACCGGAGGTCAAAGACGTTCTCGTTGGTGAGGATGTCGAAGCCGTCGAGGCCCGGGATCGTGGGCACCACGGGACCGGCACCGGTTGCGAGCACGATGCGACCGGCCGTCACCGTCGTCCCACCCACGGTGACGCGCTGACGGTCCCGCAGCTCCGCTCGGCCGTGGAGCACCTCGATGCCTTGAGCGGCCATC
>JBDSUN010000394.1:0-12257 GCA_039927735.1 Acidimicrobiales bacterium
CGGTCCGATGACCTGTAGGCCCACGGGGAGGCCGGCCTGGCTGAGGCCGGCGGGCACGCTGATGGCGGGGAGGTTCACGAGGCTGGCGAGGAACCCCAGCACGACCGACATGCCACCGTGGACCTCCCGGCCGCCGATCTCGGTGGGCATCGGCCCCTCCGCCGCGAAGGCCGGGATGGAGGCCATGGGGGTGAGGAGGAGATCGACGTCCTCGTACAGGGCCGCCACCTGCTGGACGAGCCGCCGGCGGTCGGCCTCGACGGCCGCCTCCCACGGCAGCGTCTTCTGGCTGAGGTAGTGCCACCCTGGGGCGGACAGCGGGTCGAGCTCGTCGAGCCGGTGCTCCCACAGGTCGGGGTCGACGCCCACGAACTTGTCGACCCCCTCCATGAAGGCGTAGGTGCGCGTGTAGTCCTCGAGCTGCACGGTCGTGTCCACGACGGTGGCGCCGGTGGCGGCCACCAACGCATGGGCGGCCTGTTCGCAGAGCGTGGCCACCTCGGGGTCCACGACCGCGAAGCCGAGGTCGGCCGACCACGCCACGCGCAGGCCCGACAGGTCGGTCTGGTCGAGGGCGTCGAGGTAGCTCACCGACGGGGCCGGGAGGCAGGTGCGGTCGCGGGGGTCGGGGCCGGCCATCACGTCGAGCAGCAGGGCGGTGTCGGCGACTGTCGTGGTGACGCTGCCCACGACGGCGTTCTGGGCCAGGTGCGTGTCGCCGAAGGTGGGGATGCGGCCGTAGCTGGCCCGCAGGCCCACCAGGCCGGTGAAGCCGGCCGGCGTCCGGATCGAGCCGCCCCCATCGCTGGCGGTGCCGAAGGGCACCATCCCCGCTGACACCGCGGCGCTCGAGCCCCCGCTGGAGCCGCCCGGCGTGACGGACGGGTCCCAGGGGTTGCGGGTCACGCCGAGGAGGGGGCTGGCCGTGTAGGCCCAGGCGCCGAACTCGGGGGCGGCCGTCTTCCCGATCGGGATGGCGCCAGCGGCGCGGAGCCGACCGACGTGCAGGGAGTCGGCCGTCCTGGGCGGACCACCGGCGAACCACCGCGAGCCCCTGGTGGTGGGCATGCCCGCGCAGTCCTCCAGGTCCTTCACGCCGAACGGCACGCCGGCGAGGGGTCCGAGCTGGTCGCCGTCGCGCACAGCGGCATCGACGACACGGGCCTCCGTCAGCGCCAGCTCGGCGTCGACGTGCACGAAGGCGTTGAGGCGAACGTTGTGCTGGTCGATCGCGTCGAGGCAGGTGCGCACGAGCTCCTCGGCCGACTGCGCCCCGGTGCGAACCAGCGCCGCCGCCTCGACGACGGTGAGCATCTCCATCGCCGTCAGATCAGCGTGCGAGTTGGCCACGCCGAGTGTCTACCCGCTCGGCGAGCCGTCGGCTTGGAAGATGGCTCGTCACCCGAGCTCGGTCTCGACGGGCCCGAAGTAGGCCCAGAGCCCCTCGTCGTCGCGCACGAACCGGCTCAGCTCGTGCAGCACGCCTGGGCGGCCGCGACGCTCATAGGAGGCCCGGAACTCCACCTCGCCTTCGCGGTCCAGCAGCCCGCCGGCGACGGTGGCCAGCACGTCGAGCCCCGTCCAGCGCTGTCCCGGCACGAACGACACGGCCGCCGGACGAGTCGAGGGGTGCCACGAGCGGAGCAGGTGGGCCTCGTCCCCCAGCGCGAAGGCCGAGTAGCGCGACCGCATGAGCCGCCCAGCCGTAGGGGCGGGCCGCTCGCCTCGCACCACCGGCCCACAGCACCCCGCCAACGGGTCGCCGGATCCGCAGGGACAGGGGCCATCGTCGCCGGTCACGCCCGCGATCGTGTCAGCGATGAGCCAAGCCGTCCGATCGACCGGAACGTCGAGGTCGAGCGGCCGTCACAGATGCCAGGTACAGGAGGGTGTGGACATCGAGCCCAGGAGGGTCGGCAACATGGACGACGAGTGGCCGCTCACCGAGCACCGACCCCCGCCGTGTCCCCGGTGCGGACGGCCGTCCGCCCCGATCGCCTACGACTTCCCCGGTCCGGGGCTCATGGACGCCGCCGAGCGAGGTGCGGTGGTGCTCGGCGGGTGCGTGATCAACGACGACCAGCCCCCCACCAGTGCCGGGCGGGCCATCCGTTTCGAGCTCAGGCACCCGGGTAGCGGTCGAACCAGGAGCGCTCGGGTTGCTGCTGGATCTGGCGCCAGCGGCGAGCTCCACCTCCGCCCGAGGGCGTCGCCCACCGCCCCAGCCACCAGGCAGTCCTCGAACATCGCGACCTCGGTCAAGGTTGCTCCACCCGCTCAGCCACGTCAGCGAGCCGTTCGAGCACCCGCTGCACGACCTTGCGGACGGCGGCGGGGCGCAGGTCGCACTCCACCCCGATGGTGACGGCCGGTGAGCGGTTGCCCACCGCCTTCTCCAGCTGCACGCGCAGGTAGATGTCGGCATCGCGTTCGGTGACGGCGTCGAGACCTCGATCGAGCCGACGGGCAGCGGGATGGCTGAGGGCCAGCGATCGCAGCACCTCCCGCGGCTGTCCCTCTGCGTCACGGAGGCTGGGTGCCTCGATGTCGAGGACGGTGTCGTCGAGCCCGTCGGCGAAGACCCCGATGTGACCGTGGACCAGGCCGGCGATGCGACGGCGCGCCCAAACCCAAAGCAGCGCACCGTCGGGGTCCCAGCTGCGGGCCAGCTTGGCCAGGTCGATGGCGGCGTCGAGCGTGAGGTCGAACACGTCGTCGTCACCGATCCTGAAGTCGATCCGCCGGTCTTCGGCCCGCAGCATGCAGGTGAGGGTCGGCTCGGCCAGCGCGTGCAGGTCCCACACCGCCGACCGCTCTCCGCCACGATGCGCGCCATCACCCCCGCCACCGCAGCCCGTCGCTGGTCCTCCCGCTCGCTGCCCGTCTCCGTTCCCATGGGAGCAATCATCCTCAGGGGGTGTGACGCCTCGAGGCGAGCGTGCGCTCCCGGGTGGCGGCGGGCGGGGCAGGGTCACCGGCGGAGCAGCTCGTCCAGCGGCGACTCGTCTCAGCGCAAACCCTCGCCAGCGACGTCCGTTGATCGTGAGCGACGCAGGCGCGAGTCGCTCGGCCTTGCCGAGGGCGGCGGTCAGCTCGTCAGCGTCGAGCAGCTCGGAGGTCACCCGCTCCGGGATGCGCGGGACCGAGCGGATGATGCTGGAGAGGTCGGGGCCGTTGCGGCTCGCCCACCACCTGTTCGGCGACCCCCTTCACCCCACCACGAGCAGAGGCCTGGATCTGTCGCCGCGATGGGGTCGACCGGGAAGTCAGACGGCTCCTGAGCCGCGTCCGCATCGGACCGGGCCCGCACGAGGTCGTCCACCGTGTGCTCGATCACGCGTCGAACGGCTCGTTCAGCCGAAGCGCGCGGCGGCGAGGACCAGCCCGACGAGCGTGGCCTGGCTGGCGACGATGCCGAAGTAGAGCTTCAGCAACAGATCGGCGTTGCCGGCCTTGATCTCGGCCCGGAGCACGTCAAGGTCGGCGCGTGTGGCGATGTCACCCCAACCAACTGGTGGGAGCAGGTCCATCATGATCGCTGCCTTCTCGGAGCCCATCTGAGCCTCCAGCCACTGGAAGATCTGGTGACGCTGGAACTCGGTCACTGACACGATGCCCTCCCTGGACGACTGCACGACCGGAGCGGGCGCCGAGGAGCGCCGAGACGGACCGAAGCCCTTGCCAGTCACGATATCCCTCCGCTGTGACACAGAGGGCTGCGACCACGACACGAGGCCCACGGTTTCGGGGGGGGTGGTGGCCAAGGGCACCTCGCCAACCACAGCTTGGAGACCAGCCTCCACATGATCCAGGTGTCGTTCAACGACGAGGCGGGAGGTCGCTTCGCGGAGGCACGTGCGTTCCACAACGATGTGCGAGCGGGCGAGTCGGTCCGATGGGACGCATCAGGCCACAAGGCCCCGGTGGGGAGCACCTGGACATGTGAGGTCGTAAGGCCCATGCCTGACCTCGAGGCCTCGACTCCGAAGGGCTCCGGGCAGTTCGCCGCGATCGATGAGCGGCTCGTGCCTATGCGGCGACGTCGGCGACGGACAAGCCCTCGGATCGCGCAGCGGTCAGCAGTCGCCGGTCCGCAGCGACGAAGGTGTCGGCACTGACGTTGGCGGCCGCAAGGTGCACGGCGTCGAAGCCCCGCAGGTCGTGCGCCAGGGCGAGCTTGGCCGCGTCGGCGGCGAGGCCGTCGTCGACGGGCACGCGACGAAGGCCTCCCCAGAGTCGGGTGAGGTCGACCACGCCCCGACGGACCCGGGCAGGAGACAACCGCCCGATGCGCCCACTGCGGGCCAGTGCCGCCGTGGCCTCCGCTCGCCCGATGGTCGCGATGACGCGGGCCGCCGACGCCGCCCACAGCGCTTCTACCGTGATCGATCCTGGCTCCTCGACGAGCAGCTTCACGACGGCGCTCGTGTCGAAGTACACGATCATCGTTCGATCAGATCGCTCAGGGGACCGACGGCCTGGCGTCGGGGCAGCGCCACATCCGGCTCCGAGGCGGGCAGCACTCGACCCTCGGCGATCAGCTGCTCCAGTCGACTTCCCCCGATCGGGATGATGCGGGCGATGGGCGTGCCATGGTCGGTGATGGTGATCTCACCGCCGTCCCGCACGGCCGCCAGGTGTCGACTCAGCTCGTTCCGCAGCTCTCGCACTCCAATTGTGGCGCTTTCCATACAAAGATTGTAGCCATGTTCCAGGTGCGGCCCCATGCGTTGAACCTAGGCACGGGGGTGTGACGGCGGAACGGTGCAGGTCATCGGCCCGGGCTCGCCGGAGCGGGCGGCGAAGATCATCTCCCCGACCTCGCGGAGGTCGACAGGAGGGTGTGACATCGATCGGCCGGTACCTGACCCGCCGCTGCGCCGCTCCGTGGACAGGGCCCGCACCCCCCGACGGGGGCGCGGGTAGCTCAGCCGACGAAGGTTGGGGTCTGGCGCACGGCCTGGGCCCGCGGTGCCCCGGGCGTCACCGGCGTGGCGGGATCGTCCGGGTCGTCCGGGTCGCCGGGGTCGACCGGGGTGGGCTCGGCGGTCTCCACCGCACCGCTGTCGCAGACCGGGGCGCCATCAGCGTCGCCGTCGGCAGGGCGGGCTACCCCGCGCTGGTCGATCTCCGGGCACCCTTCGTCGACACCGCCGTCGATGGCGATGCTCCCGACGCCCGGCAACCGGGTGAGGGTGGTGCCGCCGTTGTCGGCCAATGGCCCGAGCTCGGGATTGCCTATGGCGTCGTCCGGGCCGGCGCCGCACGACTCGTCGCTGAAGACGTTGCCACCGAGGCTGGTGACGGCCCGCTCGCAGTCACCGTCGGCGTTGCCGGCGATGATGGAGTTGGTGACCGTGGCGGCCTCGGGCAGGTCGATGCCGGCACCGACGGTGCTGTCGACCACCGTCAGGTTGACGAGCTGGACGTCGTTGGTGAACAGGGCGCCCTCGATGGTGGCGCCGATCCCGTTCTGATCCCAGGTGGACGCGTTGCCGTCGAAGGTCGAGTTGGCGATGAGGATGGCATCGTTCGTGTAGACCGCCCCGCCGAAGGTGCCCTCGTTGTCGTTGAATGTGCTGCGCTCGATCTCCGCGTCCTGGCCGGTGAGGATGGCACCGCCGGCGTTGCGGGCCGTGTTGCCGGTGAAGGTGCTGCGGCGCACGTTCAGCTCGCCGCCGCTCATGTTGATGGCACCGCCGTTGCCGTTGAGCTCGTTGAACTGGGCGAGGTTGCCGACCATCGTCGAGTCGAACACGTTCAGGTTGCCGCCGCCGGACTGCACGGCGCCGCCCTGCGAGGCGAGGTTGTCTGCCAGGAGCGACGACTCGATCGTGAGCGTGCCCGTCGCTGCGGTACGGATGGCACCACCGCCGTCGGCGAGGAGCGGTCCGGCGAAGCCGTCGACGAGCGACAGCGATTGGATGGTGAGGTCGCCGGCGACGGCGTCGAGGATGCGGTGGTCGTCGTCGCCACTGATCGTTGTGGTAGCGCTGGCACCGGCGAGGAGCACACCGTCGACATCGGTGACGCTGAGCGTGGCGGCGGGCGTGTAGGTGCCGGCCGGGATCACGATGACGTCGGCGCCGGAACCGGCGGCGCAGGCATCGACTGCGGCATCGGTGTTGGCGGCATCGATCGCCTCCTCGAGGGAGCAGTCACCGTCGGCGTTCAGCTCGCTGGCCGTGGTGGTGACGGTGATGGTGGCCGCGGCTGCGGGCAACGCGGTCATGACGACGAGGGCGCCAGCGATGAGCGGCAGCGGAGCGAGCAGGCGCAGAGCGCGACGAGCGGGCATCGGGGTCCTTTGATCCAGGTGTTCGAGCAGTCTGCCAGCCCCAGCGGGAGCGAGCCGCCAGGCACGCCCGAGCCAGAAGAGTCGGACATCTCGTCGGCCATGGGTGCCTGCGGCATTGGTGAGCACCGGCACCGCGTCGCTGCGGGTGACGACCAGGACCGGGCGCCGCTTGTCCGGGGCTTCGGCCCACCAGATCTTGCCCTGCTGCGGCACGGAGCGGGTCCTCCACCGCGCGACGCGCCACAGTGAGCTCGTAGCTTCTTTTTGTGGACGACCTTGGGCCTGGACTCTTTGAGACCCTGGCTCCTCGACAACCTGAAGCGCCACACCGAGCAGGGCAAAGCCCTCAGGGTCCTCACCACCACCTACACCGGCTCCACCGAAGGCCGGGCCCTCGATCAGCTGGCCGAGCTCGGCGCCGAGGTCCGCATCTCCTATGACCTCGCCAGCACCCGCCTCCACGCCAAGGCCTGGGTGTTCCACCGGCGCTCCGGCTTCTCCACCGCCTACGTCGGCTCCTCCAACCTCACCCACCAGGCCCAGGTCACGGGGCTGGAGTGGAACGTCCGGGCCTCCGCCGCCCGCAACCCCGACATCGTCGACAAGTTCAAGGCCGTCTTCGACAGCTACAGGCCGGGGTGGCGACGGCGGCGCTCCACGATGAGGTCGATGAGCTGCTCGGGCCGTCGGCAGGTTGCGGTCGCGGGCTCCGGCCGCCTCGCTCCCCTCGGGCGCCGTCCACCCAGCCACGCCGATCGGTTGACCGGTCGGGCGAAGGAGACGACGATGACCACTGATGAAGGAGCCCGGCTCCACCTCTACGAGCAGGCCCGCGCCGTCCTCGACGAGTCGGCGGCCGACACGCTGATGAACGCGCTTCCCCGCGACCCCGATCGCTTCGCCACCAAGGACGACCTCGGCGGCCTCGGCACGAGCTGCGCGCCGAGTTCCGCGCCGGGAACAGCGGCCCCCTTCGCACCCTGTTCTTCGGGATGTTCGCCAGCAACGCCACCCTCGTCGGCCTGGCCTTCGTCGCCGCCCGGCTGGCCTGACTGGCCCGGGGCGACCCCCGCAGCCACCGCCCGCCCAGCACACGCGGTCGAGAGGCGACACGACTGCTCGTCATCGGTGAGGCCCGCCCCCGCCAGATTCGCTGTCGCACGGTCTCGGTAGCGTGCACGTGGGATCGCGTCGCCCCGTGCCCAGCGACGCCGACTGCTTGCGGGATCTACCTCAGGAGGCGACCATGGCGGTCACCGAGCAACAGCGGCACCAGCTCCTCACCTGGTTCGAGGAGCGCATGGACGAGGAGCGTGCGGCCACGATGATGGAGCTCTTGCCACCGGCGGGAACCGATCAGCTGGCGACGAAGGCGGACATGGCGGTCCTCCGCACGGACATGGCCGTCCTCCGCGGCGAGATCAAGGACGACCTGCTGCAGGTGCAGCGCACCTTCGTCACCTGGCTGATCGCCAGCCAGGCGGCGGTGATCACCGCGGTGGGTGTCGCGGCCGGCGTCGTCATCGGGCTCGGCTGATCCGACCGCGGTTGCGGCCGGGGGCGCGAGATCTCAGGCGGTCGCGTCCAGAGGTGCCCAGACGACGAGGGGCGCCTCGATCGACCGGCGGCCCGCATAGCCGTCGAGGGTGGGTTGAATGTCGGCCCAGCGCGCCCACAGTCGCTCGGACGACTCGTCTCGTCTTCAACGACGGACGCCGACGTGGTGCGTCTCGCGTGCTCGGCGCGGGAGCTCATCATCGAGGCTCGGGCTCCTCCTCACTTGGCAGGCGAAGGGGGCCGGTCGTCGGGTTGGAGCCCAGTAGCGTCTGAACCCGTGAGCCAAGGCCGGCGGTTGGGCGTCGCACTAGCCGCCCTCGCCGTGGTCGTGCTGGCGGGGACCATCGGCTACCTGGTGCTCGGGTTCGAGCCGCTCAACGCGGTGTACCAGACGGTGACCACGATCTCGACGGTGGGGTTCCGAGAGGTCGAGCCGCTCTCGCCGGCCGGTCAGGTCTTCACCATGGTGCTGATCCTCGTCGGGGTCGGCGCCACCCTCTACGCCCTGGCGGCCGTCGTGGAGACCATCCTCGAAGGCCGCCTCAACGAGCTGTTCGGGAGACGTCGCATGGACAAGTCGATCGCCGCCAAGCACGACCACGTGATCATCTGCGGGTGGGGCCGGGTCGGTCGGGCCATCGCCGCCGAGGTGCACGCGGCCAAGCGCGACCTCGTCGTCGTGGAGCTGGATCCTCTGCGGGTGGCCGACGAGTCCTACGACACGGTCGTGGGCGACGCCACCGATGACGACGTCCTCGAAGCGGCCGGCATCGACCGGGCCGTCGCCCTCGTGGCGGCCGTCGACAGCGACGCCGCCAACTCGTTCATCGTCCTCAGCGCCCGGGCCCTCCGGGAGGACCTGTTCATCGTCGCCCGGGCCCGCGGCCAGGACAGCGAAGGGAAGCTGCGCCGGGCGGGGGCGGATCGCATCGTGAACCCGCAGAGCATCGGCGGCGCCCGGATGGCCGCCTTCGTGCTGCAGCCCCACGTGGCCGAGTTCCTCGACGTCGTGATGCACGACCGGGCGCTGGAGTTCCGTCTCGAGGAGGTGGAGGTGCCGGCCGGGAGCCCCCTCGCCGGCGTCACCCTCGGCGAGAGCTTCCTCCGGGATCGCACGGGCGCGCTCGTGCTCGCCCTGCGCGATCCGGACGGCCAGTTCCGCACCAACCCGCGGTCCGACACCCGCATCGAACCCGGCGAGGTCATCATCGCCATCGGCACCCCGGCCGAGCTCGAGTCCCTCGCCGAGCTCGCCCGGAGCTGACGGCCGTCGGACCCGGCCCGGCGCCAGCCGCTAGGTTCACCCCCTCTGGGCGCGAGAGGGGATGGGCATGGCGGAGCCAGCGATCACGGCGGACTACCTGATCAAGGGGGCCGGGGCCACGGCGATGGCCTTCGCCGACACCCTGCTCACCGAGACCGAGGCCACCATGGTCCTCGTCGACCGCCACGACCGGCCGGGCGGCCACTGGAACGACGCCTATCCCTTCGTGCGGCTGCACCAGCCCTCCAAGTTCTACGGCGTGCCGTCAGCGCCGCTCGGCTCGGGTTGCGTCGACGAGGTGGGGCTCAACGCCGGCTTCCATGAGCTGGCCGCTGGTCACGAGGTCCTGGCCCACTTCGACGCGGTGATGCGACACCGCTTCCTCCCGTCGGGGCGGGTCACCTACCTCCCGATGAGCCAGCTCGACGACGGCGGAACCGTCACCTCGCTCCTCTCCGGGAAGCAGTACGAGGTGACCGCAGGCCGGTTCGTCGACGCCACCCACTCGAAGATGCGGGTGCCCTCGACGTCGCCCCCGTCCTTCGCCGTCGGGCCCGACGTGGCCTTCGTGCCGCTGAACGACCTGCCTCGCGTCGCCCCCGATCACGAACGGTTCGTGGTGATCGGCGCCGGCAAGACGGGGATGGACGCCTGCGTCTGGCTGCTCGACAACGGCGCCGATCCCGCCCGGATCACCTGGATCGTCTCCCGCGATGCATGGGTGCTGAACCGGGCCAACTTCCAGCCGGGGGAGGAGTTCTTCGCCCGGTTCTCCAAGAGCCTGGCCGACCAGGTCGAGGCCGTGGTGGAGGCCGACTCCGTCGACGACGTCCTCCTTCGTCTGGAGGCATGCGACGAGCTGCACCGGGTCGACCCCACCGTCACCCCGGAGGCGTACCACTGCGCCATCCTCAGCGACGGGGAGCTGGCACAGCTGCGCCGCATCGGCGACGTGGTGCGCCTGGGGCACGTCACCTCGATCGACGCCGCCGAGATCCGGCTCGACCACGGCACGATCCCGACCGGCCCTTCGACCCTGCACGTCGACTGCTCGGCGGCCGGCATCCCCACCCACCCCTCGACCCCCATCTTCGACGGCGACCGGATCACCCTCCAGTGGGTGCGCACCTGCCAGCCCGCCTTCAGTGCCGCGTTCATCGGGCACGTGGAGGCGACCTACGGCGACGAGGCGGAGAAGAACCGCCTCTGCACACCGATCGTGCCCCCGACGGTGCCGGTCGACTGGTTGCGGATGTTCCAGGTCGAGCTGGCCAACCGGACCGCATGGGGGGAGGTTGCCGAGATCGGCGACTGGCTGGCCGCCTCCCGCCTCGACCCGGTGGCCGGGACCATCCGCACCCGCCTCGGCGTCGACACGGAGGCCACCGAGCACCTCGGGCGCTACCTCGCCAACATGGCTCCGGCGGCGGAAAGGCTCGACCAGCTGCTGGCCGACTGAAGGGACGAGCGATGGACGAGATCCAGGTCGACAACGGCGACATCACGCTGCGGGTCGAGGTCACCGGCGACGGGCCCGTGGTGCTCTGCGTGCACGGCTGGCCCGAGCTGGCATCGTCGTGGCACCACCAGGTGCGCCACCTGGCCGAGCGCGGGTACCGGGCGGCGGCCATGGACGTGCGGGGCTACGGCGGGAGCTCGGCGCCGCCGGAGATCGAGCGCTACACGCTGGCCGAGCTGGCCGGCGACGTGGCCGCCGTCGCCGCCGCCCTCGACGACGGTCCGATCGTGCTGGCCGGCCACGACTGGGGTGCGCCGATCGTGTGGAACACCGCCGTCCGCCACCCCGACCGCGTCCGCGCCGTCGCCGGGCTCAGCGTGCCCTACACCCCGCCGATGGCGCTCTCGATCCTGGACCTGTTCGACCAGCTCTACGCCGACCGGGTCTTCTACATGCTCTACTTCCGCGAGCCCGGGGTGGCGGAGGCCGCCTTCGGTGCCGATGTGCGGGCCGCCCTGAAGCGGTGCTTCTTCGCCCTGTCCGGCGACGCGTCGGCCAACAGCTGGGTGCCAGACGCGCCGCGCGACGCCGCCTTCCTCCCGCTCCTACCCGACCCGCCCGACGGCCCGCTCGCCTTCCTCCCCGACGAGGCCCTCGACCGCTACGCGGCGACCTTCGAGCGCACTGGCATGACCGGCGCCTTCAACCGCTACCGGGCGCTCACGCTCGACGCCGGCACCGTCGGCGATCTGGCCGGCATCACCGTGGACCAGCCATCGTGCTTCATCGCCGGGTCCCTCGACCCCGTGCGCGGGATGCTCCCCGGCGTCGACTCCTACGAGGACCCGGGTGCCGCCTGCACCGACTTCCGCGGCAAGACGCTGATCGAGGGGGCAGGCCACTGGGTGCACCAGGAGGCACCCGACGCGGTGAACGCCGCCCTCGACGCCTTCCTCGACTCCCTCGCACCCTGACCACCGGGCTGTCACACCGCGTTCGGAGGGTCGGAGCGGCGGCAGCGACCACGGCTCGTCGGCGGCTCAGCCAGTGCCACCCGAGCGCCCCGAGGCCCCAACCGCGCTGGCCCGCTCGGGCGCTCGTCGACTCCACTACCGTGCACAGCCATGGTGGAGCGGGCGGCAACGGTCGAGTACAAGACGGTCGTGTCCAGCAGCCCTCGCTGGAAAGAGCTCCCGCACCGATCGGGCGACGTCGTGGTGTGCACCCCCCCGAAGGTCGGCACCACCTGGACGCAAGGCATCGTGCGGTCCTTGATCGCCGGCCGTGAGGAGCCCGCCGGTTCCATCCCGGTCGACGCGCCCTGGATCGACTCGCGCTTCGAGCCCATCGAGACGATGGTGGCACGGCTGGAGGCACAACCGCATCGCCGGTGCATCAAGTCCCACACGCCCGCCGACGGGATCCCCCTCTTCGCCGATGCGCACTACATCGCCGTGTACCGGGGCGGTCTCGACAGCTTCATGTCCTGGGTGAACCACTGGACCGGGATGCGCATGGAGCACATGGGGCACATGCTCGACGAGGCCATGGCCGACGGCGTCGACTTCGGCGCGATCCCACCCCCCACCGACGACATCCACGAGATCTTCCAGCACTGGCTCGACGACCCTCCGCAGCTCGGGCACCTCGACACCTGGTGGCCGCTGCGCGCCGAGCCG
>JBDSUN010000395.1:0-4751 GCA_039927735.1 Acidimicrobiales bacterium
CGCCTGACCGCGGAGCAGTACGAGGTCACCCAGCACGGTGGCACCGAACGAGCCTTCACCGGCGCCTACAACGACACCAAGGATCCCGGCACCTACCGCTGCATCGTCTGCAACGCCGAACTCTTCCGTTCCGACACCAAGTACGAGTCCCGCAGTGGGTGGCCCAGCTTCACCGAGCCCTCCGCCGGCGATGCCGTCGAGCTGATCACCGACGCGAGCCACGGCATGGAGCGCACCGAGGTCCGCTGTGCCCGCTGCAGCGCCCACCTCGGCCACGTGTTCCCCGACGGTCCCGGGCCCACCGGCGAGCGCTACTGCATGAACTCGGCCTCGCTGACGCTGGAGCCCGACGCCAGCTGATCCTTGCGCGCTAGGGTGCGAACGCATGTTCGACACCCTGTCCGAGCGCCTGTCCCTCACCGATGAGCAGGCGGTGGCCGCCGAGCACCAGGGCGGCCACCTGCTCAGCGTGGCGGGCGCCGGCACCGGGAAGACCACCACCCTCGCGGCCCGCCTCGCCCACCTCGTCGCCGACGGGGTGGCCCCCGAGCACATCCTCCTGCTCACCTTCAGCCGGCGGGCGGCCGCCGAGCTGACGCACCGGGCCGAGGCCGTCACCGGCCAGCGGGTGGCGGCGGCGGTGTGGAGCGGCACCTTCCACGCCATGGCCAACCGCTTCCTGCGGCGCTACGGCCGGGCCATCGGCCTCGAGCCCGGCTTCACGGTCCTCGACCAGGCCGATGCCTGCGACCTGCTGGCCCTCTTGCGGGACGAGCAGCGCCCGGCCGGCGCCGAGCGGAGGCGCCGCACGAGCAAGGACGCGCTGGCCGCCATCTGGAGCCGCTGTGTGAACACCCGCCGACCGCTCGACGAGGTGCTGGAGCGCTGGTACCCGTGGTGTCGGGCGGACGGCGACGAGCTGAGGGACGTGTACGCCGCCTACGTCGCCCGCAAGCAGCACGACCGGGTGCTCGACTACGACGACCTGCTGCTGCATTGGTGGGCCTTGCTGCGCACCCCGGAGGTGGCGCCCCTCATCGGGGAGCAGGTGCGCCACGTGCTGGTCGACGAGGTGCAGGACACCAACGCGCTCCAGGGTGACCTCCTGGCCGAGCTGGCCGGCCTGGGGGCCACGCTGACCGCGGTGGGCGACGATGCCCAGGCCATCTACGGCTTCCGGGCGGCCACCGTGCGCAACATCCTCGACTTTCCGGAGCGCTTCGGCGCCGATGTGGTCACCCTCACCCGCAACCACCGCTCCACCCCGGAGGTGCTCGCCGTCGCCAACGCCGTGATGGCTGAGGCGCGTGAGCAGCTTCCCAAGGAGCTGCGCGCACAGCGGGGGTCCGGGGCCCGACCTCACCTGGTGACCGCCCATGACGAGCACGCTCAGGCGATCGCTGTGTGCGAGGCGGCGCTGGAGCGAAAGGACGCCGGCGTGCCGCTGCGCCAGCAGGCCGTGCTGTTCCGCACCACCCACCACAGCCAGGTGCTCCGGGTCGAGCTCACCCTGCGAGACATCCCCTTCGTGCTCTACGGGGGCCTGCGCTTCCTCGAGGCGGCCCACGTCAAAGACCTCGTCTGCGTGCTGCGCCTCGTCGAGAACCCGGCCGACGATCTCGCCTGGTTCCGCGTGCTGCAGCTGATCGATGGCGTCGGTCCGGCATCGGCTCGACGACTCACCGCCAGCCTCCGCACCCAACAGGCCGTGGACGACGACCGGGTGGACGATCTGCTGGCCGCACTGGCCCGCGCCCGGGCGGAGGTGCTGCAGGACCAGCCGGGAGCCCAGGTCGCCGAGGTGCGCCGCTGGCTGGACACGAAGGTGGAGCGTCGCCATCGCAACGGCGAGGCCCGCCGGGCGGACCTCGACCGGCTCGAGCAGGCGGCTGGCGCGGCGCCGTCCCTCGAGCGGTTCCTCACCGAGCTCACCCTCGACCCGCCCGCGTCGACGGGGGACCTGGCCGGCCCGCCGCACCTCGACGACGACTTCCTCACCCTGTCCACGGTGCACTCCGCCAAGGGTGCCGAGTGGGACGTCGTGCACATCATCCACCTGGCCGACGGCTGCTTCCCCTCCGACATGGCCACCGGACACCCAGAGGAGGTGGACGAGGAGCGCCGGTTGCTCCACGTCGCCACGACCCGTGCCCGGGACGACCTCTGGCTGCACGTGCCGTTGCGCTACCACCACCACCGCCAGAACAGCCGGGGCCGCGACGCCCACGGCTACGCGCAGCGATCCCGCTTCCTGTCGCCGCCGGTCGTGGCCCTGTGCGACGAGGTCGTGGCCCAGTCTCCCGTCCATCACGACGTGGGACCGACCGTCGAACCAGCCCCTGCGGTGGCCGAGGTGCGCGACTTCCTCGCCGACCTGCTCGACCCGCGGTCGGGCTAGCGGCGACCTTTCTCGTCGGCGCCCAGCTCCCAGCACCACACGGCATCCTCCGTGTCCGCCTTGGCCGCAAAGGACCAGGACCATCGCACGACCGCGGACCCATGCCGCATAACCTCGTGCGCCTGTGAGCGACCGCAGCCCTCCGCGTGATGCACGCAAGATCCACATCCCCGCCCCCGACCCCAGGCGGCCGGCCGGCCCCCCGCCACGTCCCGGACGGGCTCCGAGCGTCGGTGGAGCGTCGGCCGCCCGGCCCGCGACAGCACCGAGCCCTGGCACCTCGGTCTTCGCCACGGCTCCCACCGCCCCACCGGTCACCACCTCACGGCCCGCCCGTCCCACCACCAGTCGGGCCAAGCCGGCTGCCGCGCCCAAGCCGGCCCCCCGTCGCCGGAGCTCGAGGCGACCCAAGCTGCGTCGGGTGCTGCTCCTCACGTCCTTGTTCCTGCCGCTGCTGCTCCTGCTGGCGGCGCTGGGCGGCTACCTGTACGCCAAGTCGGTCTTCGACCGGATCGAGAAGATCCCGCTGGCCGACGTCCTCAGCACGGACGGCACCGGCACCAACTACCTCATCGTGGGCTCCGATTCGCGGTCCGTCGAGGACCTCGTCGATGCGGGCCTCAACCCTGACGGGTTCCAGGACGGCGGTGGCGAGCGGTCGGACACGATGCTGCTGCTGCGCTTCGTGGACGGCGAAGCCAAGATGATGTCGATCCCGCGCGACCTCTACCTGCCGATCGCCGAGACGGACGGCTCCGGCAAGATCAACGCCGCGTACAACGGCGGCGCCCGCCGGCTCATCCTCACCATCCAGCAGTCCCTCGGCCTACCGATCCACCAGTACATGGAGGTCGACTTCGTCAGCTTCGCCAAGCTGGTCGACGCCCTCGGCGGAATCGACATCGACTTCCCGAACCCGGCCTTCGACACCAACTCCGGCCTCGACATCCAGCAGGCGGGGCCCAACCACCTCGATGGCCCGCAGGCGCTTTCGTTCGTGCGCTCGCGCAACTACGTCGAGATCATCGACGGGCAGTCGCGCACCGATCCGCGAGGCGATCTCGGTCGGGTGATCCGCCAGCAGCAGTTCCTCAAGGCGGTGTTCGGGGAGCTGGGCGCATCGAAGAACCCCTTCACCCTCGCCAAGGCGGCCAGCGCCACCACGGGCGGGCTCCGCATCGACGACACCCTGGGCCTGTTCGACGCCATCAAGCTCGCCTGGCGCCTGCGTTCACTCGATCCCCTGCCGGTTGACCTCCCGGTGGAGAACGGCCGCAACAGCTCCGGTGCCGTCCTCTTCCTCGTGCAACCCGGAGCCGAAGGTGCCCTCGCACAGTTCCGCTGAGGGCGGGTGGCGGGGCCCGCGCTGGTACCTTGCTCGTTCATGTTGAGCACCGGACGGGCGATCACGCGGACGCCCTCTCCCGCTGCGCACGAGGGATCTGGCTATCGTCCGGGCCTCGATGGCCTCCGGGCCGTGGCCGTCGGCGCCGTCGTGCTGTTCCACCTCGACCGGCTGCCGGGCGGCAACCTGGGGGTGGATGCGTTCTTCGTGCTGTCCGGTTGGCTGATCACGACGTGGCTCCTCAACGAGGCGGCCGCGGCCGACTCGCGGCGGATCGATCTCCGGGCCTTTTGGGGGGCTCGCGTTCGCCGGCTGCTGCCGGCCAGCCTCGCAGTGATCGGCCTGGTCAGCCTGGTCTGGTCCTTCGGCGACATCGACGTGCCGTCGCTGCAGCGCGACTCGCTGTGGGCCCTCGCCTGGGCCTCCAACTGGGGGACGATCACCAGCGGGGGCGACTACTGGGCGAGGTTCGGTGAGGCATCCCCCGTCGTGCACTTCTGGTCGCTGGCGATCGAGGAGCAGTTCTACATCGCCTGGCCGATCGCCGTAGCCCTCCTGGCTCGTTCGTCACGCCGGCATCTGCACCGGCGAGTCGGACTCGTGGCGGCCGTGGTCGCGGCAGCGTCGGTGGCGTGGATGGTGGCCGCCTTCGATGCTGCCGACCCCACCGCCACCTACGTCCACACCTTCGCCCGCGTCCACAGCCTCCTCATCGGCGCGCTGGCGGCGGCGTTGACCGTCTCGGCCGGCGGTGCGATGCGCAGAGCGGCGGCGCGACGGGCGGTGGGCGCGGCCACGGCGGCGGCCATCGTCATGGTCCTCGTGAGCTCCGAGCGATCGGTCTGGCTCTTCCAGTGGGGCTTTCCCGTGTTCGCCATTGCCATGGTGGTCGTGGTGGTGGCGGTGGCAGACGGAGCCGGCGCTCGGGTCCTGGCCTCGAGCGCGCTTCGGTGGATCGGGCAGCGCAGCTACGGCATCTACCTCTGGCACTGGCCGGTCATGGTCCTC
>JBDSUN010000396.1:0-10894 GCA_039927735.1 Acidimicrobiales bacterium
CGGCGGCCGGCGCCCACCTGTCGGAGTGGCACTCGGGCTACCGGGCCTACTCGGTGGCGGCGCTGCGCGACGTCCCGTTCGCCCGCAACGACGACGGGTTCAACTTCGACACCCAGGTGATCGTGCAGTTCCTCGAGGCGGACAAGCGGATCGTCGAGATCCCCATCCCCACCTACTACGGCGACGAGATCTGCCACGTGAACGGGTTGGGGTACGCCCGCGACGTGTCGCGCGACGTGGCGCGCTATCGGGCCCACAAGATGGGCTTCGGGTCTGGCGAGCTTGCCTTTGCCAGCGAGGCCTACGACGCGAAGCACGCGGAAGGATCGTCGCACGAGCTCCTCCTGCGATGGCTCGCCAGTCGGCCCAAGGGAAGGATCCTCGACCTCGGGTGCTCCGATGGCTATCTCGCCGAGCGGTTGCGTGGCCTGGGGCACCACGTGACGGGTGTGGATCTGGTCGCCCACGACGGCGTGAAGGAACGAGTCGACCGATTCGTGGAGGCGGACCTCGACCAGGGGCTGCCCCCCGGGCTCGACGGCCCGTTCGACGTGATCCTTGCCGCTGACGTGCTCGAGCACGTCCGGTCCCCCGAGCGCATCCTCGAGCAGATGCGTCCCCTCCTCGCACCGGGAGGTACGTCGATCGTGAGCGTGCCCAACTTCGGGCACTGGTACCCGCGCCTCAGGGTGGGAGTCGGCCGATTCGACTACGACCGTCGGGGGATCCTCGACCGGGACCACGTCCGGTTCTTCACCATGGGCAGCTTCGAGCGTCTCGTCTCGGGCGGCGGGTTTCGGATCGTGCGACGCACGGGCACGGGCCTGCCCCTCGAGGTGGTCGACCGAGGCGGCCAAGGTCAGCAGGTCGGGACCGGCCGGGCTTCACGCGCGCTCTCCTGGCTCGATCGGGCCTCCGTTGCCACCCGGCCACAGCTCTTCGCCTATCAGTTCGTCTACGAGCTCACGCCAGCGCAGGCCACCTGATCTGCGGACGCAGGACGAGCGACTACCCTGAGAACGCAGGTTCGTCCGGGTGGTCGGGGCCGTGGATGGGCAACGTCACATCAGCACAGGGGGTACGGCGGTCGTGAACATGGGCGAGGTGCGCGCGTCGATTCGCCGACATTGGACTGTGGCGCTCGCCTTCCTGGCGCTGATACCCGTCGTGATGGGCATCTTTCTCGCTGGCCGCGAGGTCGTCCGGCCGCCCGCCCTCTTCACCATCAGCGCCGACGTCCTCATCCCGGCCCGCGACGCGGAGTCGGGCGATGATCCCGTCGGCGTTCCTCCGGTACTGCTCCAAGGTCAGACGGAGCTGGCCCTTTCGAGCGCAACCAAGAACGCCGCCCTCGGCATCGCCGAGCAAGACCCCGCCTCGGCCGACGAGTTCGTGTTGAACGCCCAGCTCAACGACACCCGGACCACCATGACCCTCTCGGTGGCGGCCCCGACGGCCGAGCTGGCTGCGACGGTGCTCGACGGCTACATCACGGCGTATGAGGATGGCCGCCGCGAATCTGTGCGCAATGCCGCCCTCGATGTGCAGGACATCCAGGCGCGCACGGTCCGAGTGCTCGAACGGAGGATCGCGGCGGTCGAGCAGGAGCTCTTCGGCCGCGGCCTGTCCCTGCTCCCGACCGTGCCCGACACCGACCCGTTGGCCGTGGCGGACACGGCCTCCAGTGACGACATCCTCTTGTCCTACGAGCGAAACGCACTCCTGAACGAGCGCCAGCGGCGCCAGATCGACTACGCGCTCCAGGCCACCGACGCAGAGATCCCGGGCAAGTTCTCCGTCGTGGTGCAGCGTCGAGCCACCTCCCGGATCACGCCGCCGCCACCCTCTCCGCTCATCCCGCTCCTCCAGATCCTCGGGATCGGCCTCGTGCTCGCCGTGGGCGTGCCCGTCGCCCTCGACCGGTTCGACGGCACCATCACCGAAGCCCGTGGCGCCCCGGGCGCCCTGCGGACGGGTGTGCTGGCCACGCTGCCGGCCATGCCCAGGCGCTCCCAGTCGGCCGTCGCCCGGGTGGGATCGGAATGGGATCTCGCCTTCCGATCGCTGGCGGCGACCTGCATATCGACTGATCGGCTGCCGAAGACGATCATGGTGACCAGCCCGGCGGGTACGGCGCAAGACTTCGTGGCGGCCAACTTCGCCGCGGGGCTGGCCGGCATGGGCGTCACGGTCGCCTTGGTCGGTACGGTCCCCCGGCAGGCCTGGTTCCTCGGGGACGATGGCGAAGAGGAGGAGGGCGAGGTCGACACCGATCGGGCTTCGGCCGCGACCTCGGCCGCGGCGCCTGATCCCGAGCCTGCGTCCACGTTCCCAGAGCTGCTCGAGGACGCCCAGGCGGGTCGGCTCGCCGGCGACCTGCGCACCCGACTGGGTCGTGGCGACCGCGCCAACATGTTCGTCATCCCGCCCGGAGCCGAAGGGGAAGAGCCCTCACTCGACGGCCTCACCCCACTGCTCGACGCGCTGTCGAGAAGTGCGATCGACGTCGTCGTCATCGCGGGTCCGGCACTGCTTCCCGAGCCCAACGCCACGATCATCGCCTGGTCGACCCGCCATGTTCTCTGGGCGATCGAGCTCGGCCAGGTCGAGAAGACCGACGCCCAGCTCGCCGCCGATCGTCTCGAGCTGGCCAGCGTCGAGCCCTTCGGGATCGCCCTGCTGAAGCGTCATGCCCTTCGAACTTGATCTGCGGGGGTTCGGATGACCATCACATCCTCACCAGCTAGCCGGGCCCTCGTCGACCCGAGCGACAGGCTCGATCCTGCCCAGCCGGGTGGTCCGTGGTGGATGTACCGACGACCGCTGGTCGCAGCGGCGCCGGCCTCGCTGCCCCACGCGACGACGCCGTCCAGCCCGGACGTCGAGGTGGAAGCCCTGCGGGCTGTCAGCGACCTTCGACCGAAGCGCACCCCCCCCGACGTCCACCTGCCTTCCGGTGCCGCCGGGGGGTTCCTCATCGCCATCATGGTCGTGGGGGTGGTCATCGGCACACGAGGCCTGGGTCAGGACCACCTGGGCGTGGTGGTCTTCCCGGCCGCGGGCATCGTCGCAGCGGTCTCCTTCGGCCGTCGGTGCCGGCGCCTGCGCCCCGACGAGCCGTGGCTGCCGCGCCTGATCTTGTTCGGGACCATCGTCAAGATCGGGGCCTGCGCAGCCCGCTACATCAGCCTCACCCGGGTGTACAACAACATCGGTGACGCCTTCATCTACGACCGGGAGGGTCGCGAGCTGGTCGAGTTCTGGACGGGTCAGCGCTCCGTATCACCGGCGGAGGGGCTGGCGCTTCGCTCGAGCGGACTCGTCAGGTGGTTGACGGGGGTCGTGTACTACCTGTTCGGGCAGGACCTGCTGGCTGCCTTCTTCTTGTTCGGCCTGCTGGCCGTGATGGGCTCGTACTTCTGGTACCGAGCGCTCGTCGATGCGGTGCCCTACGTCGACAGGCGCTTGTTCCTGCTGTTCGTGCTGTTCGTCCCGAGCATCGTGTTCTGGCCCGGATCGCTGGGCAAGGAAGCGCTGATGCAGGTCGCCCTCGGAGCGATGGCGTGGGCGACCTCACTGGTGTTCCGGTCCCGCTTCGCTCAGGCAGCCCCGCTCGCGCTCTGCGGCGGTGGCCTCCTGTACCTGATCCGGCCCCACCTGCTGGCGTTGGCCACCGTGGCTGCGGCAGTGCCCTACTTCGTCGGTCGCGTCCGGGGAGACGGGGTGCGGTGGTTTCAGGCCCGACCCGTCGGCATGCTGATCCTCGGCCTGCTGGTGGTGTTCACCGTCACGGTCGGCACCAAGTACGTCGGCCTGGAGAGCCTCTCGATCAGCTCTGTCGAGGAACAGCTCGACGAGCAGACGGCCGCGACGTCCGAAGGGGGATCGAAGTTCGCCCATCGGGGCAACTCCATCACCAGCCCACTGTTCCTTCCCATGGGGTTCGTCACCGTGCTGCTCCGTCCCTTCCCGTGGGAGGTGACGAGCGCCTTCCAGCTCTTTGCCGCGCTCGAGTCGTCGGCGCTGATCTGGCTCCTGTTCCGCCGGTCCGCCTCGGTTCGCCTGGCCGTGCGCCGGTGCCGACAGGAACCGTTCCTCCTGTACTGCATCATGCTGTTGGTCTTCTACTCGGCTACGTTCTCCTCGCTGGCCAACTTCGGACTGCTGACCCGACAGCGCTCGCTGGTGCTCCCTGCGATCTACGCGCTCATCGCGCTCGCACCAGCGCTGGTGTCTCTGCGCTCGCATGACGGGGCAGCCGTCGAGGTCGTCGGATCCGCCAGGCGCGATCAGTAGAGGATCGGGAGCTGGCCGACCGGATAGGCGGACGGTGCGAAGAACCAGGACTCGATGGCGTGGCGCGCGCGGGTCATGCTCGTAGATGCGGCGGTGCGATGGAGAAGCAGGTGGTCGAAGAGCATGGCGTCACCCGCCGCGAAGTCGGGTCGGACGATCGGTGCACCGTCGGCGGCGGCCAAGACGCCAGCGTCGGAGAGCGACCAATCGAACTGGGCATCTGGGTCGCTCGGCACCACTCGATCGAAGCGCTTGGCCACGATGTCGAGACCGGGGGCGTCCCGCCCGCAGGCGGTGAGCGCCAGCCAGAAGTTGAACGAGCCGACGTGATCGCCGAGGAAGGCGCCGTCTTGGTGCCATCCGCCGATCACCTCCGTGGGGGGGACGCGCCGCAGGGTGCCCTTGATGGCGGACAGGAGCGGGCGCTCGCCGAGGAACTCGGTCATGAGCGCCCCGAGGCCGGTGTCGTCGACGAGCTCGAAGACCTCGAAGAGCATCCGGGGCGAGTCGACCGTCCACAGCCCCCCGTCCGCGCGCAGGAACTTTCGGCGGAAGCTGGCGGGCAGGCCGGGGCTCACACGGTCCGGCATGGGACCTGGGTCGAACCAGGCCGGATCGTAGGAGGCGCCGTCGGTGGCGGCGTCGAAGGCGGCCATGGCGGCGTCGATCCCGTCGACCAGGAGCGCGATGCGCTCGGGCGGCACCAGGCCGCGCACCAGGACGCAGCCGCACTGCGAGAAACCGGCGCGCAGGGCGGCGTCGGTCAGCTCCGCGGGTTCGATCTCGAACAGGGCGTCGGCCGGCGTCGCCGTGATCCGTGGTCGGGTGACGGGCTCCTGCAGCATCATGGCGGAGCCGCCGCGCCGGCGGAGGTGGACCAGTGCGCGCTCGAGGTCAGCGTGCCGCGCCGCCCGGTTGGCATGGCTCAGCAGCTCGATCGCCGCACGGAGGTCTCCCGTCGATTCCAGCTCATGGGCGCGTCGCACGAGCGCCGTCGCCTCGCCGCTCACCGTTGCCTCCGCCACCGTCAGTAGAGGATCGGGAGCTGGCCGGCCGGGTAGGCCGAGGGGGCGAAGAACCAGGACTCGATGGCGTGTCGCACGTGGGTCATCTTCGGAGATGTGGCGGTCCTGTGCAGCAGAAGGTGGTCGAAGAGCAGCGCGTCGCCGGCCTCGAAGCTCGGCCGGACGATGGAGGCGCCCGCCGCAGCCTCGAGCACGGTGTCGTCGGAGAGCGACCAGTCGAACTGGGCGTCGCCGTCGCGCAGCACGCGCTCGAAGCGTTGGAGCACGATGTCGAGGCCAGGGGCGTCGCGGCCGCAGGCCGTGAGGGCAAGCCAGACGTTGAAGGCGCCGACACCGTTCCCCAGGAAGGCACCGTCCTGGTGCCACCGGCCGCTCACATCGATGTCCGGGCGCACACGGCGGAGGGTGCCCTTGAGGGCCGAGAGGAGCGGGCGCTCGCCGAAGAGCTCGGTCATCAGCGACCCGATGCCCACATCGTCGACGAGCTCGAAGAGCTCGAAGAGCATCCGCGGGGAGTCCACGGTCCACATCCCCCCCCGCCCGCGCAGGGCCTTGCGATGGACGGCCTCCGGGAGCCCGGGGCTCACGCGGTCGGGCATCGGGCCCGGGTCGTACCAGGCCCGATCCACCGTGCTGCCGTCGTCGGTGGCGGCGTCGTAGGCGGCCATGGCGGCATCGATCCCCTCGACCAGGAGCGCCACGCGCTCGGGCGAGACGAGCCCCCGCACGAGAACGCACCCGCACTGGGCGTACCCCGCCTTCAGGGCGGCGAGGGTGAGCTCGGCAGGCTCGATCTCGAACAGGTCGCCGCCGGGAGGCCGGGCGTCGGTGGCGGACCGCTCGACCGGTGCCTGCCGGGAAACGGCGGCGCCACCTCGCCGACGGAGCTTGGCGAGGGCGCACTCGAGCTCCCCGTGGTGGGCCACCCGGTTGGCGCGGGTGAGCAGGTCGATGGCGGCCCGCAGCTCCCCGTGCGACGCCAGGTCCTCCGCGTCCTGCAACGATCGAGCGATGGTCTCGCTCACTGATCCGACCACGGACCCCACCTCCTCAGACGGAAACGGTACCGCCTGCGCGACGCGCCCGTCGCATGACCCAGCCCGCCCGGGAGCCTGCGTCGTCAGCGTCGGGCTGGCCTGACGTGTACCTTCGTGCGGGTGGCAACGCCCTGCGGGTGGTCTCGCGTCCCGTGAAGCGAACTCTCGCCGCCGCGATCCAACCCTTGGCGAGCAGCGGGTCGCAACCTGTGGGACCCTCCGAACCCGGAGCCGAGCGGCTCCGGGACGCACGGGGGCGGCACCCAGCGCTGATGACCGCGCTGGTGGCCGATGCTCGCACCACCGCCGCCCATCGAGGCGAGCGCTACAGGTTCCGGTCGCGGGCGGATGCGCTGTGCCAGTGCCTGCGGCTGATGGTGGTCACGGACGCCTTTCTCGCGCAGGCGTGCTACCGGCTCAAGGCCCGCCTGCAGTCGCTCGGGGTGCCCGTGCTGCCTCGGCTGGCGCACCGGGCGGCGATGGTGCTGGGGCAGGTCACCATCGGCGACCCTGTCGTGATCGGGCCGGGCCTCTACCTCCTCCACGGGCAGGTCGTCATCGACGGCTTCACCGAGATCGGGCCCGGGGCTCTCATCGCGCCGTTCGTGACGATCGGTCTGCAGGCGGGCAGCTTCGAAGGGCCGACCATCGGTGCCAACGTGTCCATCGGGACCGGAGCCAAGGTGCTCGGAGCCGTCCAGGTTGGCAACGGGGCCAACATCGGCGCCAACGCAGTGGTCGTCTCCGACGTTCCTGCTCGAGCGACCGCGGTCGGCGTACCTGCCCGGGTTCAGGGCCGTTCCGGCCCCCGCTGAGGCTCCGACTCGCCGGCGGCGGCGCGGCGGTGGGGCTCGGCGGCGCCTTGGGCCAGCTCCACGGACGTGGCGATGTACTGGAGGTACTGCGGCGGGACCGATCCGACGTACAGCGCGCGGGCCGATGGGGGCCGGTGCGGTTCGCCCCGAATGGCCTCGTAGTCGGCCCGCATCTCGTCGCGCGTGATCCGCCCGGAGGTGGCGGCGCCGCCGTGCGTCTGATGGAAGGTGCCCTCCCCGAGGAGCACGACGAGCTGCGCCCCGGCCAGGGCGCACGCTCGGCGGTAGAGGTCGTGGTTCACCATCCCGCCTCCGGGAAGCGCGAACCGCTCGTCGAGGCCGCCGAGCTCGGCCCAGAGGTCCCGGTGCAGGAAGAGCGAGCTGCTCTCTCCCATCGGACCGAACAGCCCTCGACCTGACGACGGGGCAGGGGTGGCGATGGCGAACAGCTCGTAGCCGTCGTCCTCCCACGCCGAGCGGGAGAGGAGGTCGTCCTCGACCGTCTGGTCGTACCCGACCGCTTCGGCCTGGGCGTGAGGGCTCGGGCCGAGGTGCCAGGCAGGGGCGGTCACCACGGGGCGCCCTACCACCGTCGACGCGAGGAGCGCCTGCGCGACCAGCCCCGGGGAAGCCATCCGGGCGCCGTCGATGACGAGGCCGATCAGCTCGCCTCGGGCCAAGCTGATGCCCACGTTGGCGGCGTGCGCAGGCGACGCCATCGCCTCATCGATGCGGTGGAGGCGGATCGATGCCTCTGATCCCGAGGGCACCGAGGCGAGGGCGGGCTGCGGCGACCCGTTGTCGACCACCACGACCTCGTAGTCGCCGCGATGGATGCCACGCTGGTGCGGCGTCGCCAACGACCGCATTGTCCGGGGGAGCTCACGCGCCATGTCGTGGGTGACGACCACGACGCTGACCCGAAGGCCACGACCGGCGCGGGCTGGCCCCACCGATGGGCCGGGCGGCGCTATGACGAGCGCCAGCGCAGCACGAGGCCCACCAAGACGACCCCTGCGGCGGCGACGGCCGCCCACGTCCACCCCAAGGAGGTTCCGCTGTCGTCGTCTGAGGGTGCGGCCGCCGACTCCGACGTGGTGGTGGTGGTGGTCTGGGTGCCGGCGGTGTCCACCAGCTCGGCCTCGCCGTTGAAGGCGTCGATGACCCGAGCCGGGGGCACGAACCAGTCGGCCGGCAGAGGAGGGGGCCCGCCCGGTTCGGTGGCCACCGCTTGATCCTGCGGGAAGGCCACGTACGGCGTGGTGCCGTCGGTGGCGAAGTAGACGGTGATGGTGCCGACCGGGCCCGCCCAGTTGCCCATGATGTCGATCTGGTAGACGGGAAGGTCGGGCGGCGGATCCTTCTGGACGTCCTGGCCGAAGATCGACGTAGGAAGCCAGGACTGCACGAACACGGCGGCCTGGTAGGCGTCGAGGGTGCGAGGGTTCTCCCCTGCGGGTGGGGTGATCACCGCCCCCGTGAAGGAGAAGCCGTTGCCGATCGTCACCGCGCCGGGCAGCTCGCGCAGGGTGGTGTCCGGCGCTTGACCGTCGTCCTGCGCTTGCACCGGAGAGGCGGTGAGGATGCCGGTGCAGAGCAATGCGACCAGCCCGGCCAAGGTTCGAGAGCGCATCCCCCATGGCTACCAGACGCGAAGAGGGGGCGGACCCGCAGGTCCGCCCCCTCTTCGCGTTGTGGTGTGGCGGGGTTGGCTAGGTCAGCCGTTGCCGCACTTGAAGTTCACCTGGGCCGGACCGGCGGGGTACGAGCAGTCTCGTGTGAACTCCGAGGCCGGGGTGAAGGTGATCAGCGGGTCGTCCGACACGACGGTGGCGGTGGAGAAGTACCCGCCTGTCGCTGAGGGAGCGAGCGACCGGAGCTGGGCGGTGCCGGGTCGGCCGGTGCCCGAGGGCAGGGCCGCCACGCTCAGCGTCTGCTGCTGGACGCCCAGGGAGAAGCCGAGTCCGGGTGAGGTGGCCGTGCCGGGGCACATGGCCAGCGTGGTCGGGGCGTTCGGGAACACGATGTCGTAGGTGAAGGTTCCAGGAGCGAACGGGTTGTTCGTCTCGATCACGAAGGCGGAGAAGTCCGCCACCGAGGTGTCGAAGTAGATCTGGCCGATCGCCTTGGTACCGGTGGGCTGGGTGTTGAACAGGGCCGAGCCCGTGAAGGAGCCCGGGTTGTTCCACCGTGCGACGGTGGCGAAGCCCTCGGCGTTCTCCGCTGCGCAGTCCTCCGACCCGGCCACCAGGGTGGGGCTCAGGTCGAGCTGGACGCCTTGGAGGCCGGCCTGGTCGGTGCTGTTGGGTGCGGTGGCGCTGGGATCCCCGATCACGATGATCTGCGGGGCCGGTGTGATCGTCATCCCGCCCGTCGTGGTGGCGTTGGCGCCGACGAAGGACACGATGAAGGTGTTGGCCGGGATGCCCGGGCCGGTGACCTTCAGGCCGATGTCAGCGGCGTTCCACTTGGCGGCCGGCGAGTTGATGACCGTTGCCGAGGTGATCCCGGCGTCGTTGGCCTGACGGGTCGTGGACGTCAGCAGCGACGAGCCGAAGCTGATGGTCGCAGCCGCCGACGTGGCCGTGGCCGCCGCCGACAGCGTGACGGTGGTCACGTTGACGAAGGCAGCGATGGTGGTGCCGGACGGGACCTCCGTGCCACTGACGCTCAGGCCGACGTCAGCCGCCGTGAAGTTGGCGGTGGCCGAGGTGATGGTGGTCGAGGCGGTCGTCGTCGCAACGTCCGCCCGGGAACGGGCGTTGGCGTTGTCGATCTTGAACGACGTGCTGGCCACGATGGCAGCCGTGGTCGGGTTGCTCAGCGTGACCAGGCACGCCCCGCTGATCGACTTCACGAACGTGCGCGGCGGGATGCCGATCACGCCCACCGCAGTGATGGGACGGTTCACGTAGGCCGTGGCGCTTGCGCAGTTGGCGGCGGTGAAGGTCGTGGCACCCGATGCGATGGCCGCGGTGTTGGTGATCGTGCGGGCACCACCGTTGTGGTACTGCGCGTTGCCGAAGTCCTTGATCCGGAACTTCCCCGACACGATGTTCGAGCCGGGGTTGTTCTTGAACGTGCACGAGACACGCAGCCCGCTCTGCGACGCCGGCTGGGCCGGGTAGTGGCCGATCTCAGCACCACCAACAGAGCTGTTCTTGCAGCCGTTGGTGGCGGGTGCGGCCGCAGCGGGCCCCACCCCCATCAGCGGAGCGGCCAACGTCATGGCGACGGCAGCGGCGATCAGACGTGATCGGAATCTTTGCATGGAGTCATTTCCCCCCGGGTAGGTGCGATGTGAAGGTGCAGATGCTCGCGAGGGGACTTGCCCGACATCGAACGACGTCTTCCTAGCAGGCGTCCTTTGTTGTCGCCATGGCCTCTCACGGAGACAAGGTCCGAAGTGGACGTAGCCTATCGTATTAGGATATAGCGCCCTTTCACCGCGAGTCCATCGGCGGCCAGCCGCCACCTATCATCCGAGGATGCCCATCCGGACGACCGCTCCGATGCACGGGCCTGAGACGGCCGGGCTTCCGAGCCCGGGTGCGTCGACGTCGGCGGAGCTCGGCCGATGGAGGCTCTCGCTGCAGGGGCCGGCCATCGGCCTGGTGGCGCTCGTGAGCGCCGCCGGGGCCATGGCCGCCGACCTGCATCCCAGCGCGTCGGTGGCGGGCGACGTCGGCGCCTCGATCCTCGTCGGCGCCGGCGTGGTGGG
>JBDSUN010000397.1:0-4153 GCA_039927735.1 Acidimicrobiales bacterium
GAGGTGCTTGGCCGACGGGATCACCTGAGCCGCGAAGGCTTCGTTGATCTCGACGAGGTCGATCTCGTCGATGGTCATGCCGGCGCGGGCGAGCGCCTGACGGCACGCCTCGACCGGGCCGAGGCCCATGATCTCGGGGTTGAGGCCGGACACGCCGGAGGAGACGATGCGGGCGAGCGGGGTGAGGCCGAGCTCCTTCGCCTTGGTGTCGCTCATGACGATGACCGCGGCGGCGCCGTCGTTCAGCGGACAGGCGTTACCGGCGGTGACCTTGCCGTCGGGCCGGAAGACGGGCTTCAGCTCGGCCAGCTTCTCGGCGGTGGTCCCGGCGCGCGGGCCGTCGTCCTTGGAGACGACGGTGCCGTCGGCCAGCGTGACCGGCGTGATCTCCCGGTCGAAGAAGCCGCGCTCCTGGGCGGCGACGGCACGCTGCTGGGAGCGGGCGCCCCACTCGTCCATCTCCTCGCGGCTGACGCCCTCGGAGAGCACCACGTTCTCGGCCGTCTGACCCATGGCGATGTAGATGTCGGGGACGCCGCTCGGCGGGTTCCAGCTGTCGGCGCCGCCGCTGCGCTCGGCGGTGGTGGCCTCGGCGTCGGCGAAGGCCGGGTTGTGCGGGCCGGTGTCGGCGGCGCCGTGCATGTAGCGGCTCACCGTCTCCACGCCGGCCGCCACGAACACGTCGCCCTCGCCGGCCTTGATGGCGTGAGCGGCCATGCGGATGGTCTGCAGCGAGGAGGAGCAGTAGCGGTTCACCGTCACGCCGGGCGCGTCGGGCAGGCCGGCCAGGATGGCGGCCACGCGGGCCACGTTGTAGCCGGCCTCGCCGCCGGGCTGGCCGGAGCCGACGATGACGTCCTCCACCGTCTGCGGGTCGAGCGACGGCACCTTCTCGAGGACGGACTTGATGATGAACCCCGCCAGGTCGTCGGGGCGGCACTCGGTCATGCTCCCCTTGTTGGCACGGCCGATGGGCGTGCGGGCGGTGGCGACGATGACGGCTTCGGGCATCAGGTGCCCTCCTCATGCGAGCGGATGGACTGGCGCGGGTCAGTCTGACCGGCGGGTCCAGCCCTCACCAACCCCGGTGGGTATGCCAGCGGGACGAGACGGGAAGCCTGTTCACCTGGGCCGAGCCGAAGGGGGCTGGAACCGTGGGACTTCTCCACCGGAAGCGTCAGGACGAGGACAAGGATCATGTCGCCGACGACGTGACCGACCAGCCGACGGAGGCCGTCGCCGTCCCACCGGCTCCTCCGCCGCTCGTAGAACCGGACCGGACCGTCGCGCTCGACCGGTCGGGCCGGCCTGATGCCGACGGTTCGGGCGACCGGGATGTCACTGCGACCTCGACCTCGCCGACCATGGCCGCCGAGGCACCGGTGGTCGACCCTACAAGGGAGCACGTCCGCCCGGAGGCGCCGGCGGCCGTGGTCGCGCCAACCGCCACCCAGGCCGTGGCGTACGACGACCGCGACACGGTCAGCCGTGACCATGACCGCGCCCGATCGACTGGCGATCCGGTTGACGCCGACGACACCACGCCGGTGAAGATCCGCGAGCAGACATCCGTCTTCGCACCAGGGCAGCTGGTCTCGCTGATCGCGGGTGGGGCGCTCGTCGTGGTGGGAGCCATCGCCCTCGTGCGGGCGGGACTCGAGGACCCCCTCGGAGCGCCCGTCGTGGAGGTGCTGGGTTGGACGCACACCGCTTGGCTCGGCTTGGGCGAGATCGGGCTCGGTGTCGTCCTCATGCTGCTCGGCATCGGCGCCTGGGGTCGCTGGCTGAGCGTGCTCGTCGGCGCCGCCGCCGTCGTGGCCGGGGTGATCGTCCTGGTGGAGAGCGACGGCCTCCCCGAGGAGCTGGGCCTCGAGCGGGACTATGGCTGGGCGCTCATCGGGCTGGGCGCCATCGTGGCCCTCGCCGCCATGGCCCTGCCGGTGTGGCGCACGACGAACACCACCGTCCGCACCCTCGACCTCCGCGACGACGAGCAGAGCCGCAAGTTCTGGTCGCGCCGCTGACGCTGGGCGGCTGATCCCGCCGCCGCGACCGTCACACCCGCGGGCCTAGCGTGACGGCGTGTCGCTGTTCGACGACCCCGCGGTGGGCGCCATCCCGGTGCCGACCTACTCCGTCACGGAGCTGGCCGATGCCATCGGCAACGCCCTGCGGGCCACCTTCCGGGACGAGGTGTGGGTGCGGGGCGAGATCCGCGATCTGTCCCGTCCCCAGTCCGGGCACGTCTACTTCACCCTCACCGATCCCGACGGCGGCGCCTCCCTCGGGGTGATGCTGTCATCCCGCACCAAGGGCTCGGTGAACGTCACCCTCACCAACGCCGGCGGCGGAGTGCGCATGACCGACGGCACCGACGTGCGCATCCGGGGCCGACTCGACTGGTACGCCCCCCGCGGGCAGCTCCAGCTGCGGATGAGCGCCATCGACCCCGCCTACACGTTGGGCCAGCTGGAGGTGGCCCGAGCCGAGCTGCTGGCCCGGCTGTCAGAGGAGGGGCTGCTGCAGGCCAACGGCGCCCACCCGCTTCCCCTTGCGCCGCTGCACGTCGGGCTGGTCACCAGCGAGGGCTCGGCGGCGGAGGCCGACTTCCTGGACGAGCTGCGCCGGAGCGGCTTCGCCTTCGAGGTGCTGCGGGTGGACAGCCGGGTGCAGGGGCCGGACGCACCCCGCTCGATCGCGTCGGCCATCCGGATGCTGAGCACCCACCAGCTCGACGTCCTCGCCCTCATCCGGGGCGGGGGCGCCCGCACCGACCTGGCCGCCTTCGACGACGAAGCCGTGGCGAGGGCGGTCGCTGCCTGCCCCGTCCCGGTCGTGACCGGCATCGGCCACGAGGTCGACCGCTCCGTGGCGGACGAGGTGGCCCACACCGCCGCCAAGACGCCGACCGCCTGCGCCCAGCGCCTCGTCGGCCGGGTGGCCGACCTGGTTGGCCGGCTGGACGGGAGCTGGGCGGCCATCGCCTCGTGCGCGGTGCGGGAGGTGCGCCAGCACGACGAGCGTCTCCTCAGCCGAGCCCGGCACCTCTCCCGTGGCGGCCTGGTCGCCCTCGATCGGAGCAGTGCCCGGCTTGACGCCGTCGCCCACCGGTCCCGCCGGGCGGCCGAGGGCGGGCTCGACACCGCCACCCGTCGCCTGGACGGCCACCGGGGCCGCATCACCGGCGCCACCCGCTCCCACGTCCGAGCCGCCGAGGTGCTGGTCGCGGCCGGCGAGCGCCGCATCGCCCACCGTGCGCCCCGGGCCCTGGCCGAGGCCGAGCGCGTGCTCGACGCCACCGATGCGCGCGTGCGCGCGCTCGACCCGGAGCGCACCCTCGCTCGCGGCTGGTCGATCACCCGGGGCCCCGGTGGCGACGTCGTCCGCTCGCCATCAGATGTGCGCCCGGGCGACGAGCTCAGCACCCTCGTGGCTGGCGGCGAGGTCCGCTCTACGGTGTCCCCCGATGCCTGACACACCCGACGACCCGATCGGCTACGCCGATGCCCTCGCCGAGCTCGAGTCCATCCTCGAGGAGATCGAGGACGACGCCGTCGACGTCGACGTCCTCGCCGCCCGGGTCAAGCGAGCCGCCGAGCTCCTCCGCATCTGCCGAGCACGCATCACCGACGCCCAGACCAAGGTGACCCAGATCGTCGCCGAGCTCGACGACGGCCCGGCCGACGACCCCGACGCCTGACGGTCAGGATTCTCGCCAGGCGACGAACTGGGCGAGGTCGACGAGGGCGGCGCGCGCTTCGGGGGTGATGTCGGCGACCTTGATGGCGGCGATGGCGTTGCTGGTGAGGGCGTCGATGCTCACCTCGATGGCTTCGACGGCGCCAGTGGCCAGGAACACCTCCTGGATGCGGGCGACGCCGTCGCCCGAGAGGTCCTCCCGGCCGATGTCGGCAAGTACGGCGGTCTGAGCGGCATCTGCGTTGGCGGTGGCCAGCGCCAGGAGGGGGGTCGGCTTGCCCTCTCGCAGGTCATCGCCGACGGGCTTGCCGGTGGCGGCCTCCTCACCGAAGGCGCCGAGCATGTCGTCGCGCAGCTGGAAGGCCTCGCCGAGCGGGTCGCCGTAGGCGGAGAGGGACGGCTGCAGCTCCTCGAGGCGGCCGTCGCGCAGCCGCTGCGAGTGATCGCACATGGC
>JBDSUN010000398.1:0-4736 GCA_039927735.1 Acidimicrobiales bacterium
CGGGCTGGCCACCCATCCTCAGGTGGCGGCGGCCTCGCAGGAGGCGGTCGCGCAATGGGGGACCGGCTCGGGTGCGTCCCGCCTCGTCGTCGGTGGCCGGCCGGTGCACGACGAGCTGGAAGCCGAGCTGGCCGACTGGAAGGGCACCGAGGCGGCGCTGCTGCTGCCGACAGGGTTCGCGGCCAACCTGGCGGTCATGGCCGCCCTGGCCACGGGCCCCGACGTGCTGGTGGTGAGCGACGAGCTCAACCACGCCTCGATCATCGACGGGTGCCGGTTGGGGAGGGGGCGGGTGGCGGTGGCTCGCCATGGTGACGTCGCCCATGTCGAGGATCTCCTGGCGGCCCACGACGGCCCCGCGATCGTCGTCACCGACACGGTGTTCTCGATGGACGGCGACGTCGCCCCGGTGGACGACCTGGCCGCGGTCTGCGGCCGGCACGAGGCCCTCCTCGCGCTTGACGAGGCCCATGGCGTGCTCGGTCCGCATCCGGAGCTCGCTGCGCCCGTGTGGGATGGAGTCGAGGTGGTGCGGGTGGGCACGCTGTCCAAGGCGCTCGGTTCGCTCGGCGGGTTCGTGGCCGCCCGCCGAGACGTGGTCGACCTGCTCGTCAACACCGCTCGCCCCTTCATCTTCACCACGGCACCAACGCCTGGCGACAGCGCCGCCGCCCTGGCGGCCCTGCGCATCGTGCGCTCCCCCGAAGGACTGACCCTGATGGCTCGGCTGAGGGAGCACGTGGACACCGTGCTCCCCGGTCACCCGTCGCCCATCATCCCCGTGCTGCTCGGTACCGAAGCGGTGGCCCTGGCGGCATCGACGCGCCTGCTCGACCAGGGTCTGCTCGTCCCTGCCATCCGTCCGCCCACTGTGCCGGCGGGCACGAGCCGGCTACGGGTGGCCTTGTCCGCCGCCCACACCGACGAGCAGGTCGAGCGCCTGGTCAAGGCTCTCGCTGACCTGTGAGGGCCTGATGCTGGTCGTCTGCACCGGCACCGCCACCGAGGTCGGCAAGACGTGGGTGGGCGCCGTCACCTTGGCGGGACTCCGGGCGGCGGGGTGCACGGTCTCGGCCCGCAAGCCGGCGCAGTCCTTCGACCCTGACGACGCCCAGCCGTTCGACGCGGCGGTGCTGGCCGAGGCGACGGGGGAGCGGCCCCAGGACGTGTGCTCGAACGCCCGTACCTACCGCGTGGCGATGGCCCCGCCGATGGCCGCCGCCGTCCTCGGTCAGCCAGGTCCGACGTTGGCTGAGCTGGTGGCCGAGCTCGTCTGGCCGGACCCTGAGCCCGACCTCCGCTGGGTGGAGACGGTGGGCGGCCCCCGCTCCCCGATCGCAGTGGACGGCGACGCCGTCGATCTCACGACCGCGCTTCGGCCTGATCGCGTGGTGCTCGTCGCCGACGCCGGCCTCGGCACCATCAACGCAGTGCGGCTGTCGGTTGAGCCCTTCCGCGCGATCGGCCACGCCCCGTACGTCGTGTTGAACCGGTTCGACCCCGATGAGGACCTGCATCGCCGCAACGCGAAGTGGCTCGCCGACCATGACCTCGCGCCCCTGCTCGGCCCGACGGCTCTGGTGGAGGCACTGCGGGCGGACCTCGCCCGATAGTTCAAGACTTTACGGTCAAGGCCGCGCGAGATCGGGCCGATGGGACACCGAAGGATTTCGAGATTGCTACAGACTGATGTCTATTGTTGCGATTCGGCAACGCTCGACCAGGCCAGAGGAGATTTCGACCATGGGGATTCGCACTCGCACTACCCGAACCCGTACCGCTGCAACCCTCCTTGCGGTGGTCCTGCTCGCGGTGGTGTCGGCGGGCTGCCTGCCCGCCGAGGAGCAGACGTTCCTCGATCGAACCAACGCCTTGCGGGCCTCGGTGGGTGTGAGGCAGCTGCAGGACCACGACACCTTGACCGCCAAGGCGGAGGCGTGGGCGAACTACATGGCCATCACCGGTCGGCTCGAGCACTCGGACTTGGCCGCAAACCTCCCCGGCGTCAACTGGAAGGCCTTGGGGGAGAACGTCGCGTGGTCCAGCCCCACCTCCAACACGCTGCTCACCATCCACAACTCGTTCGTCAGCTCTCCAAGTCACAAGAAGAACCTGCTCGACAGTCGCTTCACCCACATGGGCGTCGGCGTCGCTACCGATGGGTCGGGTCGTGTCTGGGTGGCTGAGGTCTTCGCCCAGCTCTGATCGTGGCCGACGAGCCCTACGAGGGCAGCCGCCGTCAGCGAACCCGACGACGTCGAGCCCGTGTGGTCGCCGTCATCCTGGCCTTGGCGCTGCTGCTGCCCCTCGTGATCGGCACCATCAGTGCGGTGTCCCGCTGACCGGTGGCACTAGGGTGACCGCTCCCCTGGTGGCGTGGCCGAGTGGCTGAGGCACAGGACTGCAAATCCTGCTACGCGGGTTCGATTCCCGCCGCCACCTCCCATCATCGATCTTCCGTCCAGCCCGAGCGGACCGCGTACCGTGACTGACGTGGGTCCCTTTGCTGAGCAGTACGGCCCGTGGGCGATCGTGACCGGCGCAGCCCAGGGCGTGGGGCTGGCGTTTGCCGAGTCGCTCCTCGGACGGGACTGCTCTGTCGTGCTGGTGGATTGTCTCCCCGAGGTGCAAGAGGTGGCGGCGGGCCTGGGCAGCTGAGCGCGCGCGGTCGTGGCCGACCTCGCCGATCCCGCCTGGCTCGAGACCGTGCAGGCGGCCACGGAGGGGTTGGACATCGGCTTGGCGGTGGCCAACGCGGCTGCGTCGTTCGTGGGCTCGTTCCTGGAGCAGCCGGCGGCCAGTCGCTCGGCGACCGTGCAGGTCAACTGCCTGGCCACGACCGAGCTGGCGGCGTGGGCACTGCCTCCGATGGTGGCCCGTGGCCGGGGGGGCTTCGTGGTGACGAGCTCGGGCTCGGCGCTGGCGGGCACCGGGGCCGTGGCCACCTACAGCGCCAGCAAGGCCTTCGTGCTCAACCTGGCCGAAGCCATCGGGTGGGAGCTCACGGGCACCGGCGTGCACTGCCAGGCCGTCGTGGCGCCGGCCATGGACACCCCGGGCTGGCGTTCGCACCCGATCGATGCATCGCGGATGTACCAGCCGCCCGCCGATCCTCGTGCTGTGGTGGACGGTGCCCTCGACCGGCTGCCAGACGGCGGGTGGTACCTGGCCGATCCGGGGCTCGAGCTGGTGGCCGGGATGGCGCGGGCCGAGCGGGTGGAGCTGCTCTCGGGCACGACCGCGGCGCTCTATCCGGACCGGTACCCGACGCAGCGGGACTAGGTCTCGCCGCCCATGGGTACGCCCGGTTCGACGTGGGCGGGTGCCCCGCGCGCTTGGAGGTAGTGCAATGAGGATCGGAACGAGCGTTGTGGTCATGGCCATCGGCGCAGTCCTGACGTTCGCCGTCGAGACCGAGAGTGCCGAGGGCTTCAACATCAACACCGCCGGGATCATCCTGATGATCGCCGGTGCCATCGGGCTCATCGCCAGCCTCGTGCTCTTCTCGCCGCGTCGCCGCGAGACGGTCGTCGAAGATCGGGCCGGTGGTCGCACCGTGTACCGCGACGACACCGTCTGATCGCACACACCCGTTCAGCGCTAGGTGGTCGGCCCGCGGGGCCGGCCACCGCCGCGTCTGGACCTGAAGGGGCGGTTGCATCGTGTCACCTGGTGTGACAGAACAGCGGAATGATCGAGATCACCCTCCTCGGCACTGGTAGCCCGCTCGTCGATCCCCTGCGGGCCGGACCGGCCACCCTCGTCCGAGCCGGCGATGCCACCCTGCTCTTCGACTGCGGGCGAGGTGTCCTGATGCGGGCGGCGGCGGCCGGTGCCCAGGCGAGCCAGCTGACGGCCCTCCTGCTCACGCACCTGCACAGTGACCACATCACCGACCTCAACGACGTCATCACCAGCCGATGGGTCACCACGTTCGCACCGACGCCGCTGCGTGTCCTCGGTCCGCCGGGGACGTCGACGGTCGTCGAGGGCCTGTTGGCGTCGTTGGCCCCGGACATCGCCTACCGCCTGGCCCACCACGATGACCTCACCTGGGATCCCGGCGTCGAGGTGACGGAGCACTCGGACGGCTCGGTGCTCGACGAAGGCGGCGTGCGCGTGGTGGCCGAGCCGACCGACCACCGTCCGGTGCACCCGACCCTCGGCTACCGAGTCGAGTTCGAGGGTCACGCCATCGTGATCGCCGGTGACACGGTGCCCTGCGAGGGCCTCGACCGCCTGTGCCAGGGCGCCGACGCCCTCGTGCACACGGTGATCCGGGCCGATCTCGTGCAGAGCATCCCGCTGCCCCGGCTGCAGGACATCCTCGACTACCACTCCTCGGTCGAGCAGGCGGCGCAGACGGCCGCCCGAAACGGCGTCGCCACCCTCGTGCTCACCCACTACGTCCCGCCGCTGCTCCCCGGCGCGGAGGACGAGTGGCGGGACATCGCCGCCGCCCACTTCGACGGCCGCGTCGAGCTCGGCGACGACCTCCACACCGTCTCGATCGGCTCGTAGGCTGGGCACATGTGCCGAAACATCACGACGTTGCGAGGGCTCGAACCGGAGGCCACCGACGAGGAGGTCGAGGCCGCGGCGCGCCAGTACGTCCGCAAGGTGAGCGGCGTGCAGAAGACCTCGGACCGCACCGAAGCGGCCTTCGAGAACGCCGTTCGCCGCATCACGCTGGCGACGGAGGAGCTGCTGGCCCAGCTGCCACCGAGGCAGCAACC
>JBDSUN010000399.1:0-6762 GCA_039927735.1 Acidimicrobiales bacterium
AGATCACGATGAAGGGGATCACCCGCAGCCGAGCATCGGCGGCCCGGTGCTGCAGTAGGCCGTAGCCGTCCATCTCGGGCATCTCGATGTCGGTGAGCACGAGGTCGATCGGTTGCTGCTCCAGCACGACGATCGCCTCGTGGCCGGTACCCGCCTCGACCACCTCGTGCCCCTCGCGACCGAGGGACATCGACAAGATGGAGCGGTTCAGCGGATCGTCGTCGACGACGAGCACGGTGGCGGGCACGGCGGTCATCATGCTGTCTCCAATGCGGTGCGGGCGGCGGCGAAGGCCTCGGCGATCCGGGCGACCTGACCGTCGGCATCATCGGCTGCACCCGTGCGCGCCTGGGCCTCGAGGGCGGCGCAGCGCTCGGCGAGGTCGGAGGCGCCGAAGGCGGCGGCGTTGGACTTCAGCGTGTGGGCGTGGCGACGCAGCCCGTCGACGTCACCGGCGCCGGCCGCGTCGGCGAGCTGCGCGAGCAGCGCGGCACCGTTGTCGAGGAAGGACGACACGAGGCCAGCCAGCGCAGCGTCGTCGGGGGCGATCTCTCGGAGACGGGCCATGGCCGACGGGTCGAGCACCGCCGCGGCGGGCATCGGATCCTCGATGGGCGCGGTAGCGGCCAGCGCCACCGTCAGCTCCTCGCGGCGAATCGGCTTGGCCAGGTAGTCGTCCATGCCGGCGGCCAGGCACTCCTCCCGGTCGCCCTGCATGGCGTTGGCCGTCATGGCCACGATCCGGGGCTGACCGGCGGCCGCCCCCGTTGACCGGATACGGCGGGTCGCCTCCAGGCCATCCATCTCGGGCATCTGCACGTCCATCAGCACGAGGTCGTACGGCTGGCGCGCGACGGACTCGACCGCCTCGATGCCGTTGCCGGCCACGTCGGCCCGGTAGCCCATCGACTCCAGCACCAGCAGGGCGATCTGCTGGTTCACGGCGTTGTCCTCGACGAGGAGGATGCGCAGGGGGTGACGGTCGCCCAGCGGGCTCTCATCGGGCGCGGCGTTGGTGACCTCCAGGTTCGTGGCATTGGACAGGAGCGTCACGAGCAGGTCGAAGAGCTGCGACTGCTTCACGGGCTTCAGCAGCGCTGCGGTGAAGGCCGGATCGAGGTCCTCGGCGCCGCCCAGCGACGTGTACAGGACCAGCGGCAGGTCCGGCCACTGCTCGTGCAGGCGGTGCGCCAGCTCGACGCCGTCCATCTCGGGCATGTGCATGTCGAGGATGGCGAGGTCGAAGGGCTCGCCTGCATCGACGAGCGTGAGCGCGGCCGGGCCGGACTCCACCGCCGTGCAGCGGAGCCCCCACGCCTCGGTCTGCAGGTCCAGGATGCGCCGGTTGATGGCGTTGTCGTCCACCACCAGCAGGCGACGGCCCGTCAGCTCGGCCGGCACGCCGCCGGCCGCCGCGCGGACGGGGACGTCCGCGGGCGCCGCCGCGATCGTGACGTGGAACGTCGATCCGGCGCCCTCCTCGCTCTCCACCCACATGGTGCCGCCCATCAGCTCCGCCAGCCTCTTGCTGACGGCGAGGCCGAGCCCGGTGCCGCCGTACTTGCGGGTGGTCGACGAGTCGATCTGGCTGAACTCCTCGAACAGCCGGTGGGCGCGGTCGGCGGGGATGCCGATGCCGGTGTCACGCACGGACAGGTGAAGATTGCCGGGCTCATCGCCCGGCTCGACCGTGAGCACGACCTCGCCTGTCTCGGTGAACTTCACCGCGTTGGCGAGGAGGTTGACGAGCACCTGCCGCAGCCGGGTGACGTCGCCGCGCACGCCCTCGGGCACGGCGGGGTCGATGAGGAACGCCAGCTCGAGTCCCTTGCGAGCGGCCGGCTCGGTGACGAGGTCGAAGGCCGACTCGACGCAGGCCCGCAGGTCGAAGGGGTGCTCCTCGAGCTCGAGACGGCCGGCGTCGATCTTGGAGAAGTCGAGGATGTCGTTGATGATCCCGAGCAGGGACTCGCCGCTCGATCGGATGATCTCGGCGAACTCCCGCTGCCGGGGCGCCAGGTCCGTGTCGAGCAAGAGGCCGCTCATGCCGATCACGGCGTTCATCGGCGTGCGGATCTCATGGCTCATCGTCGCGAGGAACGAGCCCTTGGCCGCGTTGGCCTCCTCGGCGATCCGGGTCTGGTCCTCGAGCCGCTGGAACAGGTTGGCGTTGCTGATCGCAATCACGGCCTGCTCGACGAACGCCTCCGCGATCCGACCGTGGCGCGGCTCGAACGGCCGGACCTCGAGCCGACTCACGCTGAGGAGCCCAATGCTCGCGTCGTCGACCACCAGGGGCACGGTCAACAGGCTGCGGATCTGGAGCGACCCCTCCCCTACCTGCAGGGCCGCGCTGACGTCAGCGACGTACTGCTGCCCCGTCACATCGACGTAGCGCTCTGAGACGCGATAGCCGATGTCGGCCTGGTTCTCCGGATGGCTGACCGCGACCAGCTCGAACTCATCGCCGTCGCGGAGCAGCACCTGCGCACCGTCCGCATCGCACAGTCGCGCCGCCTGGGCAACGATGCCGCCGAAGACCGCCTGGAGGTCACCGGGGTTGTCACTGATGAGTCGGAGCACCTCGCTGGTGGCCGTCTGCAGCTCGAGGGACTCTGACAGCTCGGTGTTGCGCTGCTCGATGGCCTGGAGCAGCCGGGCGTTGTCGACCGCGATCGCCGCCTGGTTGGCGAAGGTCTGCAGCAGCGCCACCTCGGCATCGCTGAAGCCACCGGCCGCCTCCCTGCTGAACCCCACCACGCCCACGGCCTCGCCGGTGCGGATCATGGGCACCGCCAGGGCGGTGCGCTGCGACGTAGTGCGCGTCAGCGCCGCCGAATACGTGTCGGCGTCGACCGCCTCCCAGTCCCGGATGTGGACGACCTCACGCCGCACCAAGGCGGCGCCCGCGATCGAGCGCTCGTCGAGCGGCAGCCGGTTCCCGATCTGCTCCGGCCGACTCGCGGCGGTCGGCCCTGCGACGGCGCTGAGCACCAGCTCCTCCCCGTCCCGCACGAAGACCGCCGCCCCCGTTCCGGTGCACAGGCGATCGGCGTGCTCGGCCACCTTGTCGAACACGGGCTGCAGGTCGAGCCGCGCCGTGCTGACGGTGTCGAGCACGTCGGTCATCGCCTGTTGCCGGGCCAGCGACTCGTCGAGGTCGTTGAACAGCGTTGCGTTGGCGATGGCGATGGCGGCCTGGTCGGCGAAGGCCTGCAGTACGGGCGCCAGCCTCGGGTCGAAGGGACGGACCTCGTGACGGGCGAGGTTGAGGTTGCCGATCCACTCCTCTTCGTGGAAGAGCGCGATCGTCACGAAGCTCCGGACATCGTTCCGTTGGGCCCTGGCCCGGCCGATCGGGTCGCGAGCCAAGGCGAGGAAGTCACCCGAGAACACCGGCGCGCGGGCGTCGCGGGCCCGGAGCACCGCACCGGTCTGGTCGATCGGGATCTCGGCGTGATCGTCGTTGAACCGCCCGATTCCCGCCTCGAACCGCATGACGTCACCGTCTCGCAGCATGATCTCACCGGCGGGGGCGTCACAGAGCGCCGCTGCCTTGACCACGATGCCCTGCAGGACCATCTGGAGGTCGCCCGGGTTGGCGCTGATGAGCTGCAGCACCTCGCTGGTCGCCGTCTGGAGCTCGAGCGACTCCTCGAGGTCGGTGAACAGCTTGGCGTTGCTGATCGCGATCGCCGCCTGCTCGGCAAAGGTCTCCAAGATGCGGCCGTGGCGCGGCTCGAACGGACGGACCTCGAGTCGGTCGACGCTGAGGATCCCGTAGCGCTGACCGTCCACGAGCAGCGGAACCGCCAGCAGACTTCGCATCGGCGTGGGCACGTCGCCCTGGGTGACCTGCTCACCGTCCACGCTGACGTCCGCATCGTGAAGGACCCCTCCAACGGCCCAGGCGTCGTCGACGTAGAGCGGCTCGACGATGTCGGTCCCCGCCGGAGCGCGGAGCCGAGCCCCCAGGAACCTGGTGTTGGCCTCGTGGGAGTTGGCCACGACGACGAGCTCGTCACCCTCGCGCCGCATGATGCCGGCCCCGTCGGCATCGCACAACCGCTCGGCCTGGGCGACGATCCCCTCGAACACCGCCGTGAGATCGCCCGGGTTGGCACTGATGAGCTGCAGCACCTCGCTGGTGGCGGTCTGCAGCTCGAGCGACTCCCCGAGGGCGGCGTTGCGGGCCTCGATCTCGGTGAGCAGGCGCGCGTTGTCGACGGCGATGGCGGCCTGGTCGACGAAGGTCTTGAGCAGGGTGATCTCGTCGTCGGTGTACCCGCCCGGCTCGGCTCGGCTGAAGCCGACGACTCCGATCACCTGGTCGTCGCGGATCATCGGGAGGGTGAGCGCACTCCGCCGCTGCCGAGCCCGGCTGGCCGATGCGGGGTACCGGCCCGGGTCCTCGGCGTGCCAGTCGCGGATGTGGATGACCTCTCGGTGAAGCGCCGTAGCGCCGATCATGCTCTCGTCGTCGATCGGCCACACTCGCCCCCCGCTGGCCACGGCGAGGGCACCGGCGCCCGCGATGCCCACGAGCACGTCGCCCTCGCGGATCGCCACCCCCGCTCCGGTGCCGCCGCAGAGGCGGTCGGCGTGGTGAGCCAGCGCGTCGAAAACCGGCTGGAGGTCAGCGCGGGCCGTGCTCACGGCATCGAGCACGTCGGTCATCGCCTGCTGACGCGCCAGCGACTCATCGAGATCGTTGAAGAGCTTGGCGTTGGCGATGGCAATGGCCGCTTGGTCGGCGAAGGCCTGCAGCACGCCGTCGAGACGGTCGTCGAAGGGTCGCACCTCCCGCCGGAAGATGTTGAGGTTGCCGATCCACTCGTCGTCGTCAAAGAGCGCGATCGACCCGAAGCTGCGGAACGGCGCGTCGGAGTCGCGCACGGCGGCGGCCGCCAGCTCGTCGGTGGCCGCTGCGACGAAGTCGTCGAGGTACACGGGCCGACGTGCGTCCCGGGCCCGGAGGTTGATGCCCGACCGCTCCACGGGGAATTCTCGTCCGAGCAACGACGAGTCCGTCCCCCAGTTGTTGGCCTCGATGCGCAGGACGTCGCCGTCGCGCAGCAGCGCCGAGGCGCCGTCGGCCCCACACAACGCCGAGACTCGTTCACAGATGCCCCGGAGCACCGAGCCGAGGTCGCCGGGGTTGGCACTGATGAGCTGCAGCACCTCGGAGGTCGCTGTCTGCAGCTCGAGCGACTCGTCGAGGTCGTTGAACAGCCGGGCGTTGGCGATCGCCAGGGATGCCTGACTGGCAAAGGACTCCAGGGTGGTCATCTCGGCGTGATCGAACGGATCGACGTCGTGGCGGTACATGTGCAGCAGCCCGAACGGCTCGCCGGCCACCTCGAGCCGGGCGGCGGCGTAGCTGTGGACGCCAGCCACCCCGACCAGCTCCTCGAGGTAGGGGACGCCCTCGGCCACCACGGCAAAGTCGGCCGCGTGGAGCACCGTGCCGGTCCACTGCACTCGGTCCATCGGCAAGAGCGACGCGTCCACGGTGGTACCGACGTAGGGCTCCATGGCCGGGCCGTGCGACGCCACGAAGGTGCCCGAGCCGTCGGGCTGGCGCAGGCTGATGGACCCCGCCTGGCCACCGACCAGTTCGGCGGCCTTGGCCAGGATGGCGTCGAGCACGACGCGCAGCTCGCCGGGGTGGACGCTGATCATCCGCAGGACCTCGCTGGTGGCGCGCTGCAGCGCCAACGACGCCTCAAGGTCGCGCAGGTGCTGTGCGGTCGTCAGGCCGTGGGCGGCCTGGGCGACAAACGCCTGGAGCAGCTCGATCTCCTCCTCGAGGAACGGATCGACCCGCCGCTTGTAGACCGCGATGCCCACCGGCGGCCCACCGGTGGGGAGGGGCGCGTACACCGACGACTTGATGCCCAGGTCGATGGCGGCCTGCCTCGACTGGGCGAAGTCGGGCTCCTCGGTGGTCGACTGGTCGGTGAAGCTGATCACGACCCGATCGCGGAGCACCCGGGTCAGTGCGGAGGTTTCCCCCTGCGGTCGCACGCCGGTGAGCGGCGTGGCCGTGCCCGGCGTCGCGCCGTAGAAGTGGACCTCATCGCCTTCATCGAAGAAGAGGCCGGCGTAGTCGGCCCCGCAGAGCTGGGCGGCGCACCGAGCGATCTCGTGCATCAGGCCCGTGACGTCAGCACCCGACGTTGCCACCGCCCGCAGGACGTCGGCCAGCGCCGCCTCCCGCCGCCGCGAGGCCTCGAGCTCACCCTCCTGCTGCTCTGACACGCTGTCCTGGCCCCCGCCCCTGGTGTTGCGGCCAGCCTAGGTCGATCCGCCCGACCCCTCCCGGAGCCGTGCACGCGGGTTCGGGCACTGCCGAGAGCCCCACTGTGACACCGCGAGGGGAGCGTCGAGGCGCCGAGCCCAACAGATCCAGCGCATCTTTGAGTCCGCCATCGGCGCGATCGGCTACCAGGACGACGCCAGCAATGACGGGCTTCCCAGGCGGGCGAAGGGCCGCTGCGAGCCCATTCGCAGGGGCGAAACTAGTACTTGACTAGTACATCACCGTCCGCAGGCGGGGCGCTCCGGACACCCCCCTGCGTCATCCGCAGGCCGCGTTTGCCCAGGTCAGCTACTCAATTCGCAGGCCGCTGATCGCCCTCGAGATCACGAGCTGCTGGATCTGCTCGGTGCCTTCGAAAATGTCCATGGTCTCCCGAATCGGTCCAACCAGTTCATACGAGTCCGTGACCTGCCGCTTCGTCCACCCGAGTCCGTGTGTTC
>JBDSUN010000400.1:0-5693 GCA_039927735.1 Acidimicrobiales bacterium
ACCGTCGCGAGGTAGCGCCTCGTCACCGCTCCCCCTACCCCCGACTGCGTGGCTGCGCCAGCTCGGCCCATCGCCGGCGGGAATGCCAAGGCCGCACCCAGCATGGCGGCGGTCGCACTCGGCCTAGCGTCCGTGGTGTGTGGCGTGTTGTGAACCGTCCAATGGCACATGCAGCTGCAAGCGGGCCCACACCCGCGCTGTGGGCCCTCAGCATCGACGGCAGGGTGATACGCGCACTCGGTGGAACCGCCACATGCGCTGGGTCGCCGACGCGCGCGGCGATCGAGTCGTGCTCCGTCGATACGGTCCCTGGCGCTCGCTCGCCGAGGTCGCTTGGGAACTCGAGCTCCAGCGAAGGCTGGCCGCCCACGGCTGGTGAGTGCCAAGCCCGCTCCTCGCCCCAGCGGTCGTGGGCGACCACGTCTGGGGCGTCATGTTGTGGGTGCCGGGGCAGCGACGCCGGCTTCGCTGACGAGATCCAAGTGGATCCGGTTCTTCCCGACCTTCGGCTCCGGCACGGGGAGGAACAAGAGGCCTCAGTGGCCGTGATCATCGTGGCCGGTAGACATCGTTTCGGTGGTCGATCGCGTAGATCACGCGGAAATCATTGCGCCTAGCGCCGTGCTTTCCCTCCAAGTCGAAGCGAAGCGCTCGACCTAGTAGGTGCGGGTTCTCCGCCAGGCCGCCGTAGACGAATGCAACACACGCCGCAGCGACCTTCTCCGGTAGCCGATCGAGCGACCGGAGCGCGCTGGACGCCCACGTGACCTCGTACGGATCAGGCGTCACCGCTTCGCGACACGGGCGAGAGCTTCTTCACGCGACAGCTGCTCAGTGCGGCCAGCTGCCACGTCGCGCTCGCCCACACGGATGGCCTTCAGCAGCGCCGGGTTGCTCATGATCTCGAGCGTCTCTTCGAGCGGCTCGAGGTCCTCGATGCTGAGCATGACGGCGGCGGGCCGGCCGTGCTTGGTCACCACGACGCGCCCGTGCTCGCGCTCGAGCGTCTCGATCACCTCGGACAGCCGGTTCTTCACGTCGGCCAGTGACAGATGCTCCGAGGGCGACATGTCCATACGTATGGCTAGATCGACGGTGAGCCGTCAACCGCGTCGAGGCGCTCGAGACCCACGGTCTGACCGCTCTCTACCGCCGGATACACGCCTGATCGGCTCCCCCCATGCGGCCCGCCCGGATGCGTTTGCCCTACTCGCGGACTTGCACCGTCGGTACTCCGGCAACGCGGGTGGTCTGCCGCGATGATGGCCCACGTGGAGGAGGTCGAGGTCGTCGTCGCCCATCAGGATCGAGCGACCCTGCGCGTCGGCGACGTGTTCCTCAAGATCGACGCTGATCAGACGCGCGCCGACGTCGAGGTCGAGGCGATGGCGATGGCACCGGTCCCGACCCCGGAGCTCCTGTGGCGGAGACCACCGGTGCTCGCGCTTGGGGCCCTACCGGGTCGGGCACTCGGTCGCCTCCAGGAGCCATCGACCGCCTCGCCCGCCGCGTGGGCCGCAGCGGGTGCCGCCATCCGGACACTGCACGAGGCGCCGCTGCCGCCATGGCCCGGTCGCAGCGTCGACGACCTCGCATCCCGGCTGGCCGGCGAGTGCGAGTGGCTGGTCGCCAACCACGTTCTTCCCGCCGACGTGGTCACCCGCAACCGCCGGCTCGCCGAGGCTGCCCTCCGGCCGTGGACACCGGCGTTCATCCACGGCGACCTGCAGATCGCCCACGTCTTCATCGACGGTGACGAGGTCACCGGCATCATCGACTGGTCCGAGGCGTCACAGGGCGACCCGCTGTTCGACCTCGCCACCCTCACGCTCGCTCACGAGGAACACCTAGGCGACGTCATCGCCGGCTACGGCACCGACGTCGACCGAGGCCTGATCCGCGCATGGCGGTCGTTGCGATGCCTGCTCGTAGTCCGCTGGCTGGTCGAGGCCGGCTACGGCTCACCCGAGGAGTATCCCGAGATTGCCGTGCTGCGATCACAGCAGTGACGCGCGGCCGCAGGACTGGGGCATTCTGGAGCCATGACCGATTCCGAGGTTCCCGCAGGTCAGACCCCACCGCGGCGGGTCAACATCGTGCCGCACACCCACTGGGACCGCGAGTGGTACTCGCCCTTCCAGTCGTTCCGCCTGCGGCTCGTCGACCTGCTCGACGACCTGCTGCCGCAGCTCGAGGGGGATCCGTCCTACGCCCACTTCCTGCTCGACGGGCAGATGGCCGTGGTCGACGACTACCTCGCCGTCCGCCCCGAGGCCGAGGAGCGCATCCGCGCGCTGGCCACCTCAGGGCGGATGGCCATGGGGCCGTGGTACGCCCTTCCCGATGAGTTCCTCGTCTCGGGCGAGACGCTCGTCCGCAACCTCCAGCGGGGCCTGCGGGTGGCAGCCCGCTTCGGCGGCGCCATGGACGTCGGCTACCTGCCCGACATGTTCGGCCACGTCGCCCAGATGCCGCAGCTCCTCCGCCTGTTCGGCTTCGAGCACGCCGTGGTCTGGCGCGGGGTGCCATCGTCCATCGATCGCAGCGGGTTCTGGTGGTCTGCCCCCGACGGCTCCACGGTGCGGGCGGAGTACCTGCCCCAGGGCTATGGCAACGGCGCCCTGCTGCCCAAGGACGCCAAGGCCCTCGTGCGACGCATCGCCGAGTTCGACGAGGAGCAGGGCGAGCTGCTCGCCGGCCCCATCCTCTGGATGAACGGCACGGACCACCTCCTCCCCCAGGCGTGGCTCGGCCGGGTGGTGGCCGAGGCCAACGCCCTCGAGCTCGACTACGAGCTGCGCATCGGTTCGCTCGCCGAGCACGTGTTGAGCGCTCCTACGGACGGGCTGCCGTCGTGGACCGGTGAGCTGCGCTCCGGCGCCCGCGCCAACCTCCTGATGGGCGTGGCCTCCAACCGCGTCGACATCAAGCAGGCGGCGGCCGTCGCCGAGCGCACCCTCGAGCGCCTGGCCGAGCCGCTCTCGGCCCTCTTCCTCCCCGCCGCCGACTGGCCCGGCGCGCTCCTGGACGCGGCGTGGCTGGAGGTCATCCGCAACAGCGCCCACGACTCCATCTGCGCCTGTTCGGTGGACGAGGTCTGCGACGCCGTGCTGCACCGCTTCTCCGAGTCGACCCAGATCGCCCAAGGCCTGGCCGAGCGGGCCCTCCAGGCATTGGGGGCCACCGTGGGCGTCGACCGCCGCACGCCGGTCGTCGTCAACCCCGCCCAGCGCACGCGCAGCAGCATCGTCGAGCTGCGGCTGCCGGGCACGGACGTACCCGACGGCTGCCAGCTCGTCTCCGAGCGACCGGCCGAGCGGGTGCTGCTCGATGCCACCGCCATCGAGGTCGCCACCGTGATGGTCAGCGAGCTCGAGTTCGTCCGCAACGTCCTGTCCTTCACGGTCGACGCCGCCGACGGCACCGAGCTCCTGCACGTGCCGCGCGAGGAGGCGGGCACCTTGGTCACGCCTCCGGTACGTCAGCACCTGGCCGACCTCAGGGAGGCTCGGCGCGGCGAGCAGGTGCGCGTGCGGATCACCAACCACCCGGCCGTGACCGTGCTGGCGGCGGTCGCCGACGTGGCTGGCTACGGCTGGCAGGCCTGGTCCGGAACGAGCGCTCCGGTCCAGCCGGTCATCGCCGAGGCGTGGTCGCTGGCCAACGGCACCGTCACCGTCGACGTCGATCCCGACGACGGCACCTTCTCGCTGAACGGTCTGGCGGGTCTCGGGCAGCTGGTCGATGGCGGCGATGTGGGCGACACCTACAACTGGTGCCCGCCGCCCAGCGACACGATCATCGATCGCCCGACGTCGGTGCGCAGCCGTGTCCTGGAGAGCGGCCCGGTGCGGGCTCGGCTCGAGGTGACCTGCACCTACGAGCTCCCCACCCACGTGGAGGGCGCCGCCCGCGCCGGTGCTCGGGCGGTCGAGGTGCGCACGACCCTGGAGCTGCAGGCCGGTGACGATCTCGTGCGAGTGCACCTGGAGCTCGACAACCACGGCCTGCGGGACCATCGGCTCCGCATCCACCTGCCCCTGCCACGGCCAGCCGCCACCTCGGTGGCCGAGTGCGCCTTCGCCACCGTCGAGCGCGGGCTCACCGCCGAGGGCGGCCCGACCGAGCTGGGTCTGCCCACCTTCCCGTCCCGCCGCTTCGTCTCCGCCGGAGGCATGACGATCGCCCACGAGGGCCTGCTGGAGTACGAGCTGGTCGACATCGACGACGACGAGGCGGCCACCCTGGCCATCACCCTGCTCCGGTGCACCGGCATGCTCTCGCAGGGGCCGATGGCCACCCGACCGCTCCCCGCCGGCCCCCTCACTCCGATGGAGGGCCCGCAGTCCCAGGGCCGAGCCGAGGCCCGCTTCGCCCTGCACGTCGGGGGCCGAGAGGCCTACGCGGTGGCCGACGACGCCTTCCTCCCGCTGCTCGTCACCCGGGGCGGCGGAACCACGGCCTCCGGCGCCGCGGCGGGCCAGGCCCTGTCCGTGACCGGGGCCGAGGTCAGCGCCATCGTGCGCGATGCCGGCGCCCTCCACGTGCGGCTGTTCAACCCGACCGCCGAGCCAGCCACCGTCACCCTCGACGGCCGCCAGGGCTGGCTGGTCGACCTGCGCGGCCGCCCCCTCCGGCCGTTCGAGGGCAGCGTCGAGCTCGGACCGCGGCAGATCGCCACCGTCGTGCTCGCCGAGGCCTGACCCCGTGGCACCATCCGCCCGGGGCACCCGTACATGGCCCGCACGGATGGTTCCCCTCCGCACGCCGGTCGACCAGAGTGGTCCGGGTGGTCCAGGTGGTCCCGTTGTTCCGGACATACGGGCAGCGGGGCGCTACAGCGGCCCCCGTCAACGGCCGATGGCAAGAGGGACGTACGAGGCGAGGCGATCATGAGCACGAACGGGATGCGGGGCGCACACGTGGTGGTCGACGGTGAGGATCTCACCGTCGAGGACACGGTGATGGCGGCGGTGTGCGCAGGGCGGCTGTCGCCAGACCTGCTCGACCACGGCTTCGACACCTACTGGTGCGTCACCGGCGACGGCCACCACCGGCTCGTCCGAGCCTCCGAGCTGGCGCTCGACTCCTAGATGGTTGGTTCCAAGGGGTCAGTGGTCGTAGGCGGTGAGTGATCGGGCGGGGCCGTCTCGTTGGGTGGTTTCGTTATGCCAGATCGCGGCGGTGAGGGCGAGGATGCGTTGCAGGATCCGGGCGCAGACGCCGGGTCGGGTGCCGCCGCCGTGGCGTTCGAGATCGAGCTGCGATTTCAGGGTCTGGTTCACCGATTCGATGATCTGGCGGAACGCTTTGAGGTAGCGGGCACCGGGGCGGGGTGTCTCCGATTTCAGGTTGGGTCGGATCAGCGTGACGCCGGCTTGGTTGAGTTCGGTTTCGAAGGTGGCCCGCCGGTAGCCCTTGTCAGCGATGAGCACGCGGCCGCGGGTGTCGAGCTCGCCGAAGGCGATCATGTCCAGGGCGGTGTCGCGTTCATCGGTCTTCGCTCCCGCGAGCGCGTACGCGACGGGAAGCCCCGAGGGTGTGGTGATGAGGTGGAGGCGGAGACCCCAGAAGAATCGGGCTCTCCGAGCAGATCCGTGGGTCATGTTCGGCCGGGTAGGGGTGGGCAGTGTCCGCCTCGGTCGAGGAGGCAGAGGGCGATGAGGTTGTCGGTGGAGCGGAACCCGTAGGCC
>JBDSUN010000401.1:0-3111 GCA_039927735.1 Acidimicrobiales bacterium
AGCTCGGCGGTGTTGTTGTCGCTCTCCTGGAGGAGCTGGCCGACCACGTCGCGGAGCGGGGCTGATTCGATGGCGGCCACCTCGACGGCCCCGGCCGGGGCAACCCCTCCCCGCGGGTCGCCGACCACGTCCACGCCACGCGCCTCAAGCAGACGGGTGAGCACGCCGGCGGCGTTGACGGCCGGGTCGGCGGCCGGCGTCAGGGGGTCGCCGCCGCCCAGCTGCGGGTAGCGCTCGAAGCCGTCGTTGACGGCTAGCCCGGACAGCGGCCCGGTCTGGTTCTGGCTGATGTAGCGCTCCGGCCAACCGGCCACGTAGCGAGCCGGGTCGTACCGGCTCTCGTCGCCCACTACGGCACCGGCGACCTGCCGGACGCCGGCCGCCTGGACGGCCGCCGCCAACGCATCGAGGTCGGTGAAGACCTGGGGCTGGCGGAGGAAGCGCGCGGCGTAGTCGGGCGACGCCAGGATCGGGTCGCCGCCGCCGACGAGGGTGAGGTCGCCGATCAGGGTCCCGTCGAGCGGAGCCGCCACGCTGACGGCGGCGGTGCGGAAGCGGACGTCCGGCCCCAGAGCCACCAGAGCGGCGGTGGCGGTGAGGAGCTTGGTCGTGGATGCCGGAACGATCGGGGCGTCGGACCGGTGGCCGAACCGCAGATCGGGACCGGCGACGGCGAGGCAGCTGTCGGCGGGCAAGGTGGCGGCGAGCGTGGCGAGGTCACCGGTCAGGCGCCGCTCGGCGATGGGTGCGGCCACCACCGTCGGCAGTCGCCGCACTGACAGCACCGGGGTGATCGGATGGGGCGTGGGCAGCTCGGCCGTCGATGCCCTGGGCACCGCCGCCTCGACCTGCCAGGCCGTCACCCCACCGGCCAGCGCGCCGATGGCGAGCAGGCAGGGCGCGAGCCACCGCAGCCAGCGCCTCACGTTGGCGGGTGGAGCTCCCGATAGCGGGCGTAGCGCCAGAGGTGGTCCAGGGCGACCACCGCCCGGTTGGCGGTGGCGTAGCAGTGGCGGCCACTGACCCGGACGGCGGCCGGCCCCGCGTTGCCGGGGTGGGTCACGGCCAGCTCGGTGGCGGTGAGCACCGGCTTGGCGTAGCGGTGGGAGGCCTCCGCGGCGGCCTGGGCGAAGCGGGCGTCCTGGCGCTCGTGGTAGTCGACGATCCGCTCGAGCCCGTGGTCGGGGTAGAACGGCCCCCGGCGCATGAGAGCGGCCTGGTTGGACTGGATCCCCAGGCCGAGGTACACGACCGAGTCCACGTCGGAGTGGCCGACGATCAGGTCGATCACCTCGGGGATGGTGTCCCTCGTCTCGGCACCGGCCAGGTCGACGGGGTTGTTGCGGCTCCAGCGGGGCGGCAGCTTGCCGTCCAGCGCCTGCCGGAGATCGTCGGGCAAGGGGGTGAGCTCCAGCGACGACCGGGCGATGGCGTCCGCCGTGACCACCCCCCACCCGCCGGCGGTGGTCAGCACCACGACGCGGTTCCCACGGGGCAGGGGCTGGGTGGCGAAGGTGGCGGCAGCCTCGAAGGCTTCCTCGATGGTGGCGGCGCGGGTGATGCCGGCCTGGCGGCACATCCCGTCGAACACGCGGTCGTCGCTGGCTAGCGACCCGGTGTGGGAGGTGGCGGCTCGCTGCCCTCCTGCGGTGGCGCCCCCCTTCACCAGCACGAGGGGCTTCCGGGCCGCCACCGAGCGGGTGCGCTCGAAGAAGGTGCGGCCCTCGGGTACGCCCTCCACGTAGGCGAGCGCCACGCGCGTCGCGTCGTCGTCCGCGTAGAACGAGAGGTAGTCGGGGATGGTGACGGCGGCCGCGTTCCCGGCGGACACGGCCCGGCTCACGCCGACCCCCGTCTGCACGGCGTAGTTCATGAAGGACGAGATGAAGTTGCCCGACTGCGAGGCGATGCCGATGCCGCCTGCGGGTGGGTAGGGCGCCACGATCTGGGCGCACAACCGGGCCGGGGTGGACACCACACCCTGGCCGTTGGGGCCGGCCACCAGCATCCCCAGCTCCTCGGCCAGCGCCACCAGCTCCCTCTGCAGCTGCTGACCGTCCTCCCCCGCCTCGCCGTAGCCGGCCGAGGCCAGGAAGGCGGCTCGGATGCCCTTCTTGGCACAGGCCCGCAGGAGCTCGGCGTTGGCGGCCGCCGGGGTGCAGACGAACACGAGGTCGATGGCGTCGTCGGGCAGGTCGGCGACGTTCGCCACGACCTGGACGCCGAGCACCTCGCCGGCCTCGCGGCTGCTGCCGTAGACCGCCCCCTGGTACCCGGAGGCGAGGATGTTGTGGAGGCTGACGAAGCCGAACTTCCCGGGATGGGTGGACACACCGGCCACCAGCACGCCGCGGGGCTCGAACAGGGCCTGGAAGCCGCTGCGGGCTGTCATCCGGCTACCTCCACCAGGGCATCGACAGCCACCGGTCGTCCGTCCACCACGATCAGTGGGTTCAGGTCGGCACTCACGATCGAGTCGTCGGCCATGGCCGCCTCCGACAGCCCGAGGAGCACGTCGGCCAGCGCCTCCCGATCGACGGCCGGCTCCCCCCGGAGCTCCTCCAGCAACGCTTGGGTCGCCAGGTCGTCGATCATGTCGTGGGCGTCCTGCCGGGTGATCGGCACCAGCCGGAAGGCGACGTCGGCCAGCGCCTCGGCCAGGATGCCGCCCACGCCGAGCATCACGGTCATGCCGAACTGCTCGTCGTGGTGGAGCCCGGCGATCAGCTCTCGGTTGCCCCGCAGCATCGGCGCCACCAGCACGTGCACCGCGCCGTCCTCCGGGCGGGCGGCCGCCAGCAGGTCCGTGGCGGCGGCGGCCACTGCGTCGTCGTCGCCCAGCCCGAGTCGCACCAGGCCCCGCTCGGTCTTGTGGGCGATGGCGGCACCCCCCAGCTTCAACACCACAGGGTGGCCGATCTGACCGGCCGCGGTCACCGCCTCGTCGGCCGACGAGACCTCCCGCTCGGTGGGGAAGGCCACCCCGTGGGCGGCCAGCAGGCGCTTGGAGTCGGCCTCGGACAGGGTCGGCATGGGCGCGTACGGTAGCGGCCTGTGACGGTCGGGCTGGTCGGGGTGATCGAGGGCTTCTATGGCCCACCGTGGCCGTGG
>JBDSUN010000402.1:0-7705 GCA_039927735.1 Acidimicrobiales bacterium
GGTTGCTGCCGACGAGGAGGATCACCAGGGCGGCCACCACGAGGGCCAAGACGATGGCGTAGAGCGGGACCAGGATCGACTGGAGCTGGAACGACTCCCGAAGTGCCGCTCCCAGCTCGGAGCCGGAGCGCCGGGGCGGGCGGGCGGGCTCGGCCATCAGGCCGCCGCCTCGGGGTCCGCGCCACAGGCCATCAGCACGCCGAGGTGGTCGCGGCTGGCGTCGGCTCTGGCGAAGGTGCCGGCCAGCTGGCCGCGGTAGATCACGCCGATGCGGTCGGACAGGTTCAGCACCTCGTCGAGCTCGGCCGACACCAGCAGCACGGCGACGCCCCGGTCGCGCATCTCGATGATCCGCTTGTGGATGAACTCGATGGAGCCGACGTCGAGACCGCGAGTGGGCTGCGCGACCACCAGGAGGTCGAGCTCGCCCGTGAGCTCGCGAGCGACGATCACCTTCTGCTGGTTGCCGCCCGACAGGGTCGACACGGCCACCTGGGTGCCGGGGGTGCGCACGTCGAACTGCTCGACGAGATCGACGGCCCGGCGGGCGATGGTGTCCTCGCGACGCAGGCCCCGGCGAGCGAACGGCGCTCGGCGGTACCGGTTGAGCACGAGGTTGTCGGCGATGGTGAAGGGACCGACGAGCCCGTGCTTGTTGCGGTCCTCCGGCACGTGGCCCACACCCAGCTCGATGACCTCGTGCGGGGTGGCCTGGGTGACGTCGTGCCCGCTGATCTTGACTGACCCCGCCCGCTTCGTGCGCATGGCCATCACGGCTTCCACCAGCTCGCGCTGGCCGTTGCCCTCCACCCCGGCGATGCCGAACACCTCGCCAGCTCGCACCTCGAGGTCGAGGCCGTCGACGGTCGTCACCCCTCGGTCGTCGTCCACCACCAGGCTGCGCAGCTGGAGCACGACGGCGCCGGGGGTGGCCGGGGCCTTGTCGATGGTGAAGGAGACGTCCCGCCCGACCATCAAGGTGGCCAGCGACTGGGGGGTGGCCTCGGCCGGGTCAGCCGTCCCGACCACCTGGCCGCCTCGAAGCACCACGATGCGGTCGGCGACGGCCAGCACCTCGCGCAGCTTGTGGGTGATGAAGATGATCGACTTGCCCTGGTCGACCAGGCTGGTGACGACGGCGAAGAAGTCGTCCACCTCGCCGGGGGTGAGGACGGCGGTGGGCTCGTCCAGGATGAGCACGTCGGCGTCGCGATAGAGGGCCTTGATGAGCTCGACGCGCTGCTGCTCCCCGACCGAGAGGTCCCCGACCAGGGCGTCGGGATCGATCTCGAGGCCGTACCGGGTGCTCAGCTCCTGGATCCGTCGCCGGGCGCCGTCGAGGTCGAGGGTCGGGCCGCGACGCGGTTCGTTGCCGAGCACCACGTTCTCCACCACGGTGAAGACCGGGATGAGCTGGAAGTGCTGGTGGACCATGCCGATGCCCGCCGCGATGGCATCGCGGGAGCTGCCGAAGAGCACGGGCTCGCCGTGCAGGAGGATCTGGCCCTCGTCGGGCTGGTAGAGCCCGAACACGGCGTTCATGAGGGTGCTCTTGCCGGCGCCGTTCTCACCCAGCAGGCAGAGCACCTCCCCCTCGTGGAGGACGAGGTCGACATCCTGGTTGGCGATCACGCCGGGGAACCGCTTGGTGAGGCCGCGGACCTCGAGGATCGGCGGGCGAGTCTCGCTCATGCGCCTCCCAGCGCTGATGGTGCGGGAGCGGGGCAGCGCCGCGTGCGCTGCCCCGCCCGTCGCAGTGGAGCTACTCCGGCAGACCCGTGGCGGGGTCGAGGCCGGTCTTGATGGATCCGTCGGCGAGGCCCAAGCGGGTCTCCTCCAGGAGCGCGGCGACATCGTCGGGGATGTCAGCGTCGTGGAAGTCGGCGTAGGTGATGCCGCCGTTGGCCGCCGTGAGGGCGAACACGCCGCCCTCGAACTCGCCCTTGAGGGCGTTGACGATCTGGACGAACACGCCGAGGTCGACCCGCTTGACCGCCGAGCTGGCCAGCTTGTCGGACCCGGGGGCGGCGCCTTCGTCGAAGGTGCTGAAGTACTCGTCCTGGTCGACGCCGATGCCCCACACGCCCTGGGCGGTGGCGGCGGCCACACCGCCGGAGCCGGTCTGGCCCCCGGCGCCGAAGATGACGTCGGCACCGTCGCCGATGAACTGCTGGGCGTCGGAGGCCCCCTTGTCGGGAGCGGTGAAGGACTCGTTGTAGATCTTCTGCACCGTGATCTCGGGGTTGACCGACTTGGCGCCGACCTCGTAGCCGTTCACGAGCTTGACGACCGGCGGCACGTCCTGGCGGCCACCGACCACACCGATGACGCCGCTCTCGCTGAGCGAGGCTGCCAGCACGCCGGCCAGGTAGCCGCCCTCGTCCTCGTTGAAGAGCACGCCGACGTAGTTGGCCGGGAACTCGGGCTGGAACTGGTCGACGCCAATGAAGCTCGTCCCGGTGCTCGCCTGGGCGGCGGCCAGGGTGGCGTCGGCCAGGAGGAAGCCCACCGTGATCACGATGTCGGGGTCGCCCTCAAGGGCGGTGCTGATGTTCTCCTCGTAGTCGGCCTCGGAGACCGTCTCGATGAAGCTCGTCTCGAATCCGAAGCACTCCTCCGCCGCCACCATGCCCTCGTAGGCGTACTGGTTGAAGGTGCGGTCGTCGACCTTGCCGATGTCGGTGACGAGGCGGACGGTGAAGTCCTCCGGCACCTCGAGGCCGGCGTCCTGGGCCTCCTGGCAGAGGTCGTCGAGGGAGACCTGGGCATCGGTCGCGCCGCCGCCGGTCGTGCTGGTGTCGTCGCCGGGTTCGGCGGTGGTCGTCGTGTCGTCGGTGCTCGTGTCGTCGTCGTTGCCGCAGGCAGCAGCGACGAGACCGAGGGCGACGAGGCCTGAGAGCAGGCGCAGGGACCGCTTGTGCAAGGGAGCCTCCATGGGCATTGATGGGATCGCTGGAGACTAGCGATCCCGGTTGGCGACCGTTGCGGGGGCCGACCAGACTCCCGGCCCATGGCCCGCATCCTGGTGACCGAGAAGATCGCCGACGGGGGCCTCGACCGCCTTCGGGCGGCCGGCCACGAGGTGGACCTCCGCCTCGACCTCACCCCTGAGCAGCTGGTGGCGGCCGTGGCGGGCGCCCATGCCCTGATCATCCGCTCGGCCACGACGGTCACCGCCGACGTGCTGGCCGCCGGTGCGGACCTGGTCGTGGTGGGCCGAGCCGGCATCGGCCTCGACAACGTCGACACCGACGCCGCCACCAAGCAGGGCGTGATGGTGGTGAACGCCCCGCAGTCGAACATCCTCACCACCGCCGAGCACACCATGGCCATGCTGCTCGCCCAGGCCCGCAACATCCCCCAAGCCCACGCCGCCCTCGTCGCCGGACGCTGGGAGCGGTCCCAGTGGGAGGGCGTGGAGCTGGCCGACAAGACGCTCGGCATCGTCGGCCTGGGTCGCATCGGCAAGCTGGTGGCCCAGCGGGCATCTGCCTTCGGGATGAAGGTCGTGGCCCACGATCCCTTCGTCGCTCCCGAGCGGGCCCGGCAGATCAACGTCGAGCTGCTCGAGCTGACCGAGCTGGTGCGGGTGGCCGACTTCCTCACCCTCCACGTCGTCAAGACCCCCGAGACGCTCGGCCTGATCAGCAAGGAGCTGCTCGCCGAGGCCAAGCCGAACCTGCGGATCGTAATCGTGTCGCGCGGCGGTGTCATCGACGAGGATGCGCTCGCCGAGGCCATTCGCGACGGTCGGATCGGCGGCGCCGCCATCGATGTGTTCGCCAAGGAGCCGACCACGAGCTCACCGCTGTTCGAGCTGCCGCAGGTGGTCGTCACGCCCCACCTCGGCGCCAGCACCGCCGAAGCCCAGGACAAGGCCGGCGACACCATCGCCGAGCAGGTCGGCCTGGCGCTGGCCGGCGAGTTCGTGCCCTTCGCCGTGAACGTGAGCGCGGCCGAGGCCTCGAGCACCGTGCGTCCGTTCCTGCCGCTGGCGGAGCGGCTCGGGCAGCTCTACGCCGCGCTGGCCGCAGGGGTGCCCGACGTCCTCGAGATCGGCTTCGAGGGCCAGCTGGCCGACTCCGACACCCGCATCCTGACCCTGTCCGTGCTCAAGGGAGTCTTCGGAAAGGTGAGCGAGGAGCCGGTGAGCTACGTCAACGCCCCTCGCCTGGCCGAGGAGCGGGGGGTCGAGATCCGGGAGGCCTCGACCTCGACGTCGCGGGACTACGTCAACCTCCTCACCATCCGGGGAGGGGACCATGCCATCGGCGGCACCCTCGTGGGCCTCCGGGGCGAGCCGCGCATCGTCATGGTGGACGACCACTCCGTTGACGTGCCCCCGGCCGACCACATGCTGGTGGTCCGCAACGAGGACGTCCCCGGCATGATCGCCACCGTGACCGGCGCGGTGGGGGATGCCGGGGTGAACATCGATGACATGCACCTCGGCCGATCCGAGGACGGCAAGGCCGCCTTGATGATGCTGGCCACCGACACCGCCGTCACCGAGGACGTGCAGGCCGCCATCCGCGCCATCGACGGCGTGGTCAGCGTGGCGGCGCTCTAGCCCATCAGCGCTTCGCCGCTCGCAGGCCGTCCGCGGTGGCCTTGGCCTCGTCGGCGTAGCAGCGGTCCGGGGTGGTGCGCTCGTAGTTCAGCATCCCGGGCAGGTGGAAGATCTTCGAGGTGAGCTTGGCCTTGACCGGGTGGCTGGTGGGGCACACGCCGCCCTTGGGCTCCACCCAGGCCTTGGCCGGTGCCTTCTTCTTGGCGGCCGCCGTCTTGGTCGGGGTCTTCTTGGCTGGCGCCTTCACGACGGGGGAGTCGGCCTTGGCCGGGTCCGGCAGCGCTCGAGGAGGCTCGGGCGGCACGACGACTTCCTCCGAAACGACCGCAGGCGCAGGGGTGGCGGGATCGGGGATGGCTCGGGCGCTGGGAGCGGCGGCGAGGGTCGGATCGCTCGACAGGCGGGGCCACGGCTCCGTGGCCGGCGCCGGGTGTTGGGGCGTTCGGCTCCCGAGCACCTTGGTCAGCGCGACGGCGGCACCGCCCAGCAACCCCAGCAGCAGCCCGAAGCGGAAGGAGCGTCGGATCACGAATCGGACCCTACCCGCCTTGACGCGCCGCCGGCCCGGCGGGATGATGCCGGGGACATGCACAGCACCTTCGCCTCCGACCTCCTGCTGCTCATGTAGGCGAGCGCCCCCACCGGCGCTCGCCCTGACCTCCTGCCGCTGGCAGGGGGTTTTTTCGTTGTCCTGCCACCCGAAAGAGGAACCCAGATGGCCCCGGAACCCGTGACACCGAAGCGCATGCCCTTCGAGAAGTACCGGCCGTTCCTGCCGCTCGCCCTCGCCGACCGCACCTGGCCGGACCAGCGGATCACCGAGGCCCCGCGCTGGTGCTCGGTGGATCTCCGAGACGGAAACCAGGCCCTCATCGACCCGATGGACCCGGCCCGCAAGCGTCGTATGTTCGACACCGTCGTACAGATGGGCTTCAAGGAGATCGAGGTGGGGTTTCCGTCGGCCAGCCAGCCCGACTTCGACTTCGTCCGGCAGCTCATCGAGGAGGACCTGGTGCCCGACGACGTCACCATCCAGGTGCTCACCCAGTGCCGACCGGAGCTCATCGAGCGCACCTACGAGTGCCTCCAGGGGGCCGACAACGCCATCGTGCACTTCTACAACTCCACCTCGGTCCTGCAGCGGCGGGTGGTGTTCGGGCTCGACAAGGACGGCGTCACCCAGATCGCCACCGATGCGGCACGGCTCTGCAAGAAGCTGGAACCGACCCTCAAGGGCACGGATGTCCGCTACGAGTACAGCCCGGAGAGCTTCACGGGCACCGAGGTCGACTACGCCATCGAGATCTGCGCGGCGGTGAGCGACGTCATCGAACCGACGACCGAGCGGCCCCTCATCCTCAACCTGCCGGCCACCGTGGAGATGTACACCGCCAACATCTACGGCGATGTCATCGAGCACTTCCACCGCCACGTGCCGAACCGTGACCGCATCTGCCTGTCACTGCACCCGCACAACGACCGCGGGACGGGCGTGGCCGCGGCCGAGTTCGGGGTCATGGCCGGCGCCGATCGGGTGGAGGGCACCCTGTTCGGCAACGGCGAGCGCACCGGCAACGTCGACCTCGTCACCCTGGCCATGAACCTGTTCAGTCAGGGCGTGGACCCCGAGATCGACCTGTCCGACATCGACGCCCTCCGGCGGGTGGCCGAGTACTGCAACCGCCTGCCGGTCCACCCCCGGCACCCCTACGTGGGCGACCTCGTCTACACGTCGTTCTCGGGCAGCCACCAGGACGCCATCAAGAAGGGCTTCGACGCCCTCGGCTACGGGGACTACGAGGAGTGGGGAGTGCCCTACCTGCCCATCGACCCGAAGCACGTCGGGCGCACCTATGAAGCCGTCATCCGGGTGAACAGCCAGAGCGGCAAGGGCGGCGTCGCCTACCTGATGAAGGCCGAGCACGGCCTCGACCTGCCCCGCCGACTGCAGATCGAGTTCTCCAAGACGATCCAGACCATCACCGAGGACACGGGCACGGACATCCCCTCGGCCGAGGTGTGGCTCGCCTTCGAGGGCACGTACCTCGACCCCGACGCCCCCGTGCAGCTCCTCTCCCACGAGACCACGACGGGGGAGAAGGGGTCGACGGTGACGGCCCAGATGACCGTGGCCGGCGAGCACCGCACCATGACGGGCTCCGGCACCGGTCCGCTCGCCGCCTTCGTGGCGGCGCTGCAAGCCGACCTCGGCATCGAACTCGAGGTGGTGGACTACAGCGAGCACGCCGTCGCCGCCGGCACCGACGCCCAAGCCGCCGCCTACATCGAGACGCAAGACCCCGATGGCGAGGTGCGCTGGGGCGTCGGGCTCGACGAGAGCATCCTCACGGCGTCACTTCGGGCGGTCGTCAGCGCCGTGAACCGCCATCGAGAGCACCAGCTGCTCGTGGAGCGCCACGAGCCGTGATCCCCTCGCCGGCGGCGTCGGCCAGGCGCTGGCAGAGGCGCCTGAAGATGATGGCGTGAAAAGGGATCAGTCCGTACCAGTAGAGGCGGCCGAGCAGGCCCTTGGGGTGGAAGAGCGCCTTCTGGTGCAGCACTGACCCGTCGCCGTCGGGCTCGATGCGCCACTCGAGCCACGCCTCCCCGGGGGTCAGCATCTCCGCTCTGAGCCGCAGCAGGGTCGGTGCTTCGATCGTCTCCACCCGCCAGAAGTCGAGTGCCTCGCCCACCTGGAGGTCGTCAGGGTGGCGCCGGCCGCGCCGCATTCCCACCCCGCCCAGGAGCACGTCGACCGAGCCGCGCACGGCCCACATCCACTCGGCCACGTACCACCCACGCTGGCCGCCGATGCCAGTGACGGTGGCGAACACCTGCTCCGGAGCGGCCGCGCTGCGGGCCTCCTGCTCGTCGGACAGGAGGGTGCCGCCCGCCCAGTCGGGATCGGTGGACATCGGATCGGCGGGGGTGCGGCCCGGCAGGGTTGCGTCCGACCATCGCGACGGGACGGCGAGGTCCTCGACCCGCCGCACGGCCAGCTCCAACGCGGCCCGGAGGCTGAGCGGCTCGTGCGGCATGACCTCCTGCACCGAGTGGTCGAGGATCACCACCTCGTTGACGAGGCTGGCGATCAGCGGCCGGGCCAGGCCGAGCGGCAGGGGAGTCACCAGCCCC
>JBDSUN010000403.1:0-4896 GCA_039927735.1 Acidimicrobiales bacterium
GCGGGCTTACGGCGCACTGAGCCGTTCCAATGTTACAATGGCGGCGTCGACGATCTTGCGGGCGCGCGCCTCGCTGGCCTTGACCACCTCGGTGCGCTGCACCATGCGCTCGGCCCGGGTGCGGGCCTGGTCGAGGATGTCCTCGCCCTCCCGCTTCACCTTGGCCAGGTACTCCTCGCGCTCCTTCAGCAGCCAGCGGGCCGCCCGCAGCTCGTCGGGCAGCCGCTCGATGGTCTCGTCGATCAGGTCGAGGACCTCATCCCGGTTGACCATGACCGAGGTGGACAGCGGCATCGGTCGAGCGGATGCCACCAGCTCGTGGAGCCGACGCATCATGTGCTCGACGTCGGAGCCGGGGGTGCGGGGCCGCGGCTCCGGCTCGGACGAGAGGTCCAGGTCGTCGACGTCGAAGCGGTCGGCCATCAGGAGCCGTACCGCTCGACGAGCCGCTTGGCCACTGCGGCGGGAACCATGCTCGACACGTCCCCACCGAAGCGGGCGATGTCACGGATGTACTTGGAGGCGACGGCGGAGTTGGCCGAGGCGGAGGGCAGGAAGAGCGTGTGCACCCCGGAGACGTTGAGGTTGATCTGGGCCTGGGAGATCTCGCTCTCGAAGTCGATCGTCGAGCGGAGGCCCTTGATGATGAAGTCCGCCCCGAGATCAGCGGCCAGGTCGACCACCAGCTTGGCGAAGGTGACCACCTCGACGTTGTGGAGGTGGCAGAGGGACTCGACGATCATCTCCTCCCGCTCGGCCAGCGAGAAGAGGGGCTCTCCCTTCTGCGGGTTCCGCATCGTCGCCACGACGACGTGATCGAAGAGGTGGGACGCCGTCTCGATGAGCTCGACGTGACCGTTGTGGATCGGGTCGAAGGATCCGGGATAGAGCACCTTGGTCATCGGGACCACGCTACCGCTGAGGCCAGGCTTGGCTACCACCCGGCTTCGTCAGATGGCGATGCGCTCGGCGATGACGATGTGGGTGCGCCCGTACCGCTTGGTGCGCAGCACCTCCCAGCCGAAGGGCGGCTCGACCTCCCGGTTCGACTCCAGCACCGCCATCTGGGCCGGCAGGTCCAGGAGCAGCTCCGGCCAGCCGTCGTAGTCGTAGGGCGGGTCGAGCAGGGCAAGGTCCCAGCGGCGCGACTGGGCGCCGGCCACGAATCGCTCCACTGGGGTGGCCACCACGTCCGCCCCGCTGGCGAGGCCGCAGGTGGCCAGGTTGGCCTCGATGGCTCGGCGAGCCCGCAGGTCGGAGTCGACAAAGGTCACCCGTGCGGCGCCGCGGGACAGCGCCTCGATCCCCATCGCCCCGCTGCCGGCGAACAGGTCGACGACGGCGGCGTCGGTGACAGCGGCGAGGCTCCCGAGCGCGTTGAAGGTGGCCTCCCGCACTCGGTCGGGGGTCGGGCGGGTGGCCGGACCCTCCGGGGCGACGAGCTTGCGGCCGCGAGCCGAACCGGAGATGACGCGCACCGGGCGACCGTATCGCCGGGCCCGGTACGGTCCGCAGCCATGAGCGAACCGGAGCTGCCCGAGGGTGTCGTCGTGGTGCGGATCGATCAGGGTCACGTGCGCAACGCCGTGAACAGCGAGACGGCCGAGCGACTCCACGACCACTTCAGGGCCTTCGATGCCGACGACTCGGCGAAGGTGGCGGTGCTCACCGGTGACGAGCAGGCCTTCTCGGCCGGCGCCAACCTGCGGGACCTGCCCGAGCTCCGTGACAGCGGTCCGCTCGGGCCCACCCGGCTGCAGCTGTCCAAGCCGGTCATCGCCGCCATCGAGGGCTGGTGCGTGGCCGGCGGCGTGGAGCTGGCCGCCTGGTGCGACCTCCGGGTGGCCGGGGCGTCGGCCCGGATCGGCTGCTTGGAGCGGCGCTGGGGCGTCCCGCTCATCGACGGTGGCACCTACCGGCTCCCGCAGATCGTCGGCCTGGGCCGGGCCCTCGACCTCATCCTGACCGGCCGGGAGATCGGCGCGGACGAGGCCGAGCGGATGGGCTTCGTGAACCGAGTGGTCCCCGACGGGCAGGCGTTGCCGACCGCCATCGCGCTGGCCGACGAGATCGCGTCGTTCCCCTGGCTCGGCGTGGTCAACGACCGCAAGAGCGTCTACGCCGGCCTCGGCCTCGCCCAGGTGGACGCCCTCACCATCGAGGAGGACCTCGGCCGCCAGACGATCTTCGCAGACGGCTTTCGCGAAGGCGTCGCCCGCTTCAACGACCACCAGGCCACCCGAGACCGCTGAGGGCCCGGCGTCGAGTGCGGGAGCGCTCCCGGACGTCCTCGCCGGTTCGACAGCTGGTGGTCAGGCAGGCATCGCCGTCGACCAAACGGCGCCATCCCTGACAGCCCTTGTCAGGGTCAGGGCGTAGCGTTGAGGCATGCGAGCGAGCCGACTGGTGCAGCTGCTGCTGCTCCTCCAGACCCAGGGGAAGATGACGGCCGGACGGCTGGCCACCGAGCTCGAGGTGTCGGTGCGCACGATCTACCGGGACGTCGAGGCGCTCTCGGGCGCCGGGGTGCCCATCTACGCCGAAGCCGGTCCGGGCGGGGGCGTGCGCCTGGTCGACGGCTACCGCACCCGCCTCACCGGGCTCACCGCCGACGAGGCCGAGGCCCTGGCCCTGTCGGGACTGCCCGGTGCGGCCTCCGAGCTCGGGCTCGGCACCGTGCTGGCGGCCGCCCAGCTCAAGGTCGATGCCGCCCTCCCGCCCGAGCTCCGCAGCCGGGCGGTTCGCATGCGCGAGCGCTTCCACCTGGATGCCCCGGGCTGGTTCGCCCGCGAGGAGGCCGTCCCCCACCTGGCCGTGCTGTCCCGGGCGGTCTGGGAGGAGCAGCGTGTGGAGATCCGCTACCGCAAGTCCGAGGGCGAGGTGACGCGCCTGCTCGACCCGCTCGGCCTCGTGCTGAAGGCCGGCGTCTGGTACCTCGTCGCCCTCTCCGGCCGCTCCCGCTCGCTGCGCACGTTCCGGGTGAGCCGGGTGTTGGCGGTGCGCGACCTGGCCGAGGAGTGCCAGCGGCCAGCCGACTTCGACCTGGCCTCCCACTGGAGCCAGGCCTCCGAGGACTTCCTCGACAGCTGGCAGGGCGTCCCGGTCGTGGTGCGCCTGCGTGGCGACCTGCTGTGGCTGATCCGCTACGTGCAGGGTCCGAAGCGGGCCCAACCTGCCATCGAGAGTGCGTCGGAGCCCGACGCCGAAGGCTGGGTCACCGTCACCCTCCACTTCGAGAACCATGACATGGCGGGCTACGAGCTCATGCGCTTCGGTGGCGACCTCGAGGTCCTCGAGCCCATCGAGGTGCGGGAGCGCGTGGCCGAGCGGGCCGCCTCGATGGTGGCGCGCTACGCGTCCGTGCCAGCCTGATCGGGTGGCGGTCGCCGACACCATCATCTGCGTCGACTGCGGAGGCACCTGCCACCGAACCCCGTTCGAGGCGCCCGAGCTCGGGTGGGAGGTCGACGACGTCGTGACCTACCGCTGCCGGGACTGCGCCGACATGTGGTACCTCGAGGTGACCGAGGACGATCTCAGCCAGGGCGACGACGCCCCCGACTGGTTCTAGCGGGCCGTCCGCACCCAGAGCCGGAGGCGCTCGAGCGGCGGGTCAGGCGGTGATCGGGCGGGTGGCCGGGCGGGGCCGGCGGGCCACCGTGGCGGCGACTCCGAGGGCGCTCAGCACGACGGCGGGGACGGGGCCCCATGCGGCGCCGGCGGCGATTGCGAGGACGGCGGCCTGCACGAGCACCACGGCCCGCTGCGCCGACGGGAGCAGCTCGTCGAGGCGACGGTGCAGCGCCATCAGGCGGGCGGGGCTGACCAGGTTGCGGCCCAGCAGGACGGCAATGCCCCGCACCAGGCCGAAGCCGGTGACGATGGCGAACGCGGCCAAGGGTGACGCGGTGAGGGCGGCCAGGGCGATCATGAGGTAGACCGCGGAGGTCGTCACGTAGGTGGCCAGCCCGACCCCGATCTGCCACCCGAACCCGCCTCCGTACACCCAGCTCCGGTACTGGTCGAGCCAGGTCTCGTTCACCTGGCGGGTGTGAGCGGGGAGTCGCAGGCCGCCGAGCTGCAGGTCCGAGGCCAGGGTGACCGCGGCCAACGCTGCGGCCGTGCCGATGAGCAGCGTGCTCGAGAGGTCGAGGGCGGCCACACCGGCAGCCAGGAGCGCAGCACCGGCACCGAGGGTGGCGCCACCGAGGGCGGCCCCGGCGATGAACCAGGCGGCCGTCGCCCCAAAGCGGTGGTTCCGACCCCTCTCCCCGATCGGTGTGATGGTCGAGAGCATCGAGAGGCCGCAGGGCGACCAGGTGGAGCGGGCGGCCGCCGCCACAGCCACCACGGAAGCGAGCACGACGAGCACGACGGTCATGGACCGATGTTAGGACGCTCCGCCTGGGCCTGCCGGCCAGCCAGCTCTTAGTGCAGTTCAGTGTGCTTTCGCCGTACGTGGGTAGGCTGAGGTCGTGTTCACGCTCGCCGACGCCGCCGAACACCTCGGCGTGCACTACCAGACGGCCTACAAGTGGGTGCGAGACGGGTCGCTCCCGGCGGAACGAGTCCGGGGCCGCTACCAGATCGAGCCCGCCACCCTGGATGCCTTTGCTCGCCAACGCGACCAGCCCCAGCCCGTGCCCGAACGGGCACACGGACTGCGCTGGGGACAGCTCGCCGATCGCCTCGAAGGTCACCTGCTCCACGGCGAGGAGACCGCCGCCCGCAAGCAGGTGCTCGACCTGCGCGACCGGGGCGTGTCGGCCACGGAGATCATCACCCATCTCTTCGTCCCCGCTCTGCAGGCGATCGGCGAGGGGTGGAGCGCCGGCACGGTCACGATCCCTGAGGAGCACCGCGCCTCCGCGATGGTCGGCCGACTCCTCGGCGAGC
>JBDSUN010000404.1:0-5802 GCA_039927735.1 Acidimicrobiales bacterium
ACCGCCACCGGAGCGACATGGAGGACGACCACGAGGCCGCCGAGCAGGGCCTGGGCGAAGACACCGGCTACGAGGCCCCACGACCAGCGGGTGAGCTCCGGACGGAGGGGGCTTCGGCGGCGGGAGCCGAGCACGGCGAGGACCACGGCCACGGACACCGCCCCGGTGAAGGTGCGGTTCACGAACTCGATCCAGCCGTGGTCGCCGGTCGCGCCCCGGGGGACGAGCGACCCGTCCTCACAGGTCGGCCAGGTGGGGCAGCCCATGCCTGAGCCGGTCAGCCGCACCGCCGCTCCCGACACCACGATGGCCCCCAGCGCCACGAGGGCTACGGCGACGATGGCGCGGTAGGTGCCGGGTTCGATCGGCCCGCTCCACAGGCGCACCAGACGGGCTCGCGTACGGGACATCGGACCCAGGCTATGGAGGCTCGTGTGCGCCGCTTCAACTGCCGCGGTGTCGGTTCGCCAGCCGGCCGGGACCGGACGTACCCTCTCCCGTCGTGTCCGCTGTCGTGCTGCACCCGTCCCGCAACAAGATCGCGGCGTACGTGGCGCTCACGAAGCCGAGGATCATCGAGCTCCTCCTGGTCACCACCGTCCCCACGATGATCGTGGCCGAGCGGGGCTTGCCTCCGGTGTGGCTGATGGTGTGCACGGTGCTCGGAGGGACGTTCGCAGCCGGCGGGGCCAACGCCATCAACATGTACGTCGACCGGGACATCGACCGGCTGATGGAGCGCACCAAGAAGCGGCCGCTGGTCACTGGGGCCATGACCCCGCGGGCGGCCCTCACCTTCGCGGTCGGGCTCGAGGCCTTCGCCTTCGCCTTCCTCTGGGTCACCGTCAACCTGCTCAGCGCCGTGCTCGCCGTGTCGGCCTGCCTGTTCTACGTCTTCGTGTACACGCTCTGGCTGAAGCGCACCTCCACCCGCAACATCGTGATCGGTGGCGCGGCCGGGGCCGCCCCCGTGCTGATCGGGTGGAGCTCGGTCACCGGCACCCTCGACTGGGCCCCGGTCGTCCTGTTCGCCATCATGTTCTATTGGACGCCGCCGCACTTCTGGGCCCTGGCCATCCGCTACAAAGACGACTACGCCGCGGCCGACGTCCCCATGCTGCCGGTCGTCGCCAGCCTGCGCCGCACGTCCGAGCGCATCCTGATCTACACCCTGCTGCTGTGGGCGTTGACGGTCGCCTTTTCGCCGATCGCCGGGATGGGGCACCTCTACCTGGGCTCGGCCATCGTCCTCGGCGGCATCTTCACCTGGTTCGCGGTCCGGCTCCTGCGGATGCCGGATCCGGGCGTCGGGTTGGCCGTATCGGGCGGCGCCGCCGAGCTGGCCGTGCGGGCCACCGCCATGCGCCTGTTCGCCTGGTCCATCACCTACATCACGCTGCTGTTCGGGGCCATGGCCGTGGACCAGCTGCTGCGGTCGGGATGGTGAATCCGGGTGGTACCCACGGTTCGAAGCAGGACGACGCACGTGACTAGATTCCCGAGCACCACCCGCCCCGTCCCCCAGGTGCCTGCATGACCCTCACGGAAGACGCCCCCGCCGCCGCGCCGGCGTCCTCAGAGCCGCCGAAGGCCCCCGCGCCTGCCACGGCCGGCCTGGCGTCGATCCTCGGCTCCGGCGACCACAAGGTCGTGGGTCGCCTGTGGCTGGTGGCCTCCCTGGTGCACCTCGTGCTGGCCGGCGCCGCCGCCCTGTGGGTGGCCGTCCTCCGGGTGGACTCGGAGCGCCTTGCGAGCGACGCTCCCGACTTCTTCGCCCAGGCCTCCACCTATCGCTCGATCGCGGGCACCTTCCTCTTCCTGCTCCCCCTCACCATCGGGATCGCCACGCTGATCGTCCCGCTGCAGGTGGGCGCGGCGACGGTGGCCTTCCCCCGGGCGGCGGCGGCCGCCGCCTGGACGTACCTGCTCGGCGGCGGCCTTGTCATCGGCGCCTACGCCATCGACGGCGGGCCGTACGGCAACGACACCGACGGCGTCCGGCTGTTCATCGTCGCCTTTCTGCTCGTGGTCATCGCCCTCACCGTGGCGTGGATCTGCATCGCCACCACCGTCATCTCGTTGCGCACCGCCGGCATGTCCCTGAAGCGCACGCCGCTGTTCGCCTGGTCCTCCTTGGTGGCGGCCACCGTGTGGGTCCTCACCCTCCCGGTGCTGGGGGCCATGGTCCTGATCGCCTATATCGACATCCGGTACGGCGGCGCGGCCGGCTTCATCAGCGGGAGCGGCGCCTCCACCCTCTACAACCGCATCTCCTGGACCTTCACCCAGCCCACCGTCTACGCCTTTGCCATCCCGGTGCTCGGGTACCTCGGCTCGGTCGTGCCCGTCTTCAGCGGCACCCGCCACCAGCTGCACCGGGTGGCCATGGGCCTCATCGGCGCCTTTGCGGTGCTGTCGGCGGGAGCCTGGACGGTCCCGTCCTTCGGGCCCGACCCGTTCCCCTGGCTCTACGAGCTGCCGTGGGTGGCCGTGTCCATCGCCATCCTCCTCCCCCTGCTCGGCCTCTTCGGGCTGTGGGCGCTCACCCTCCGCCAGGGTCGGCCCCGTCTGGCCAGCCCGCTCCTCTTCGGCGCCAGCGCCGGGTTGATGCTCTTGGTGGGCGTGGCGGCGGGCGCGCTGCAGGCCATCGAGCCCATCGAGACGCTGACCGACGGCGGAGGGGCCCCGCTCTACGGCACCAGCGTGACGGCGTCAGTGGCCTCCTACGTCGTGCTGGCGGCCGCCATCGCCGCCCTCGGCAGCGTCGTGCTCTGGGCCCCGAAGATCATCGGGCGCCAGCTGCAGGAGGTCGGCGCCCGCCTCGTTGCGGTGCTGCTGCTCGCCGGCACCGTCTTGTGGAGCTTCCCCGACCTCGTGTCCGGGTTGCTCGGGCAGCCGGGCGTCCCGGGCGTCCCCGCCCTCGACAACCAGAGCGCCATCGATGCCCTCAACGCCGCCTCCGCGGTCGGTGGCGTCGTGCTGGCCCTTGCCGTTGCCGCCTTCGTCGGCCTGCTGATCCGGGCCACCCGCAGCACCGAGCTCCCCGGTGACGACCCGTGGTCCGGCCACACCCTCGAGTGGGCGACCAGCTCGCCGCCGCCCCTCGGCAACTTCGCCAGCCTCCCGGCCATCACGTCCGAGGCACCGCTCTACGACGCCCGTCACCAGCCCGAGGAGGCACAGGCCTGATGGCCACCGCCGTCGTCAGCCCGCTCGCCGCGGCCCCGCCGCCCCTCGCCCGCCGCCCCCGGGTGCTGTTCACCGGGGCCGCCTTCGGCGCGGCCGCCTCCGCCCTGGTGGTGCTCTCGACCCTTGCCGTCTACCTGCAGGTGCGCGACGACTTCCTCGACAGCGGCGCCACCACGCTGCCCGACGACGTCCTGCTGCCGCTCACCCCGGGCGGCATGGGCATGCTCACCCTGTCCATGTCGGTGGTGACCGTGATGTGGGCGGTCTGGTCGCTGCGTCGCGACGATCGCACGCACGCCTACCTCGCGCTCGGCCTCACCCTCCTGCTCGGCGTGGCCTTCATCAACTCCACCGTCTACCTCTACCAGCAGCTCGCCCTTCCTCTCACGGGGTCGGCCACCGGCGGGCTGCTCTACATCGTCACCGGCACCCACCTGGTCATGGCGGCGGTCGGGCTCGTGTTCGTCATGGTCATGGGCTTCCAGTCCCTGGGTGGCCAGCTCACGGGCCGCGATGCCGAGGGCATGAGCGCCGCCGCTCTCTACTGGTACGTCACCGTCGCCGTGTACACCGCCGTCTACTACGGCATCTACATCACCAAGTAACGAGGCCTTCTCCTTCGATGTTCACCACCGGATCCAAGTGGTTCTTCGGGCTCGGCGCCGTGTCGTTCGTGCTGGCGGCCGCCTTCGGCTGGAGCACCGGCGGCACCCGCCTCGGCCCGCTCACGGCCGGGTACTACGGCGCCGTCGGTGACCACCTGGGGTACACGCTGCTGGTGTCCACCGGCCTGGCCGGGTTCTTCCTGGGCCTCATCTCGGTGGTCACCCGCGACGCCAACCCCTCCGCCCTCGCCGAGCTGGCCGGCACGGACGATGCGCCGGTGGCGGTGCCGCCCGCCGCCGCGGCGTACTGGCCGATCCTCGGCGCCTTCGGCGCCGCCCTCGTCGTGCTCGGCCTCGTCATCAGCAACGTGCTCTTCATCGTCGGGTTCTTCGTCCTGCTGGGCGTGCTCGTCGAGTGGATGGTGCTGGCCTGGTCCGACCGCGCCACCGGCGACCCGGAGACCAACCGCCTCGTGCGCACTCGCCTGATGGCCCCCTTCGAGGTGCCCATCGCCGGCTTCCTCGTCGTCGCCGGCGCCGTGGTCGCCATCTCCCGCCTCTTCCTCACCGCCTCCTCGCTGGGGGCGGTGGCCGTGGCCATCGTCCTCGGTGTCGTCATCTTGGGCATGGGAGCCCTGATCGCGACCAAGCCGAAGCTGTCCCCCAACCTGGTGGCCGGCGTCCTCGCCGTGAGCGCCCTGGGCATCGTGGCCGCCGGTGTGCTGTCCGCCGCCCGGGGCGAGCGCGTCATCGAGGAGCACGAGGAAGAGCCCAGCGAAGCAGAGCCAGGCGAAGCCGAAGGCGAGGGGCCGGGCATCGAAGCCAACATCCCCGCTGGCACCAACTCCGTCACCACCACCGTTCCCGAGGAAGAGGGTTGATGGCCGGTCTCACCCCCCGCCGCTGGCGCATCGCGCTCCTGGTCCCGCTCGGGCTAGTCCTCGCGGCCTGTGCCGAGAACGCGCCGCTCGACTCCATGGACCCCCGAGGCCCCGAGTCGCGCACCATCGACAAGCTGAGCGACCCGGTGTTCGCCATCGCCGGGGTGGTCTTCCTCCTCGTGCAGCTCGGCGTGCTGGCCCTCGCGTGGAAGTACCGCCAGCGCAAGGACGACGACGGCAGCCTCCCGCCGCAGGTCCATGGCAACACCAAGCTGGAGCTGGGGTGGACGCTGATCCCGGCCCTCCTCCTGGCCGGCGTCGGCGGCGCCTCGGTGCTCACGCTGCTCGACCTCGACGACCGCCCGGCCGACGCCCAAAAGGTCACCGTCATCGGCCAGCAGTGGTGGTGGGAGTACCGCTACGACCTCGACGGCAACGGCGAGGACGACATCGTCACCGCCCACGACCTCGTGATCCCCGCCGGTGAGCCGGTCGAGGTCTCCATCACGTCGCGGGACGTCATCCACTCCTTCTGGATCCCGGCCCTCAACGGCAAGCGCGACGCCGTCCCCGGTCGGGAGCACCCCCTGCTCATCCAGGCCGACGAGCCCGGCGTCTACAAGGGGCAGTGCACCGAGTTCTGCGGTCTGTCCCACGCCTACATGCAGATGCGGGTGGTCGCCCTCTCCCCGGCCGACTACGCCGACTGGGAGGCCAACCAGACCGAGGGCGCTGAGGTTCCCGAGGACGAGCTGGCCGCCGCCGGCATGGAGGCCTTCCGCACCCAGTGCTCGCAGTGCCACCTCGTCAGCGGCGAGGGCGGCAACCAGGAGGCCTACGACGCCGATCCCGGCGTGGCCCTGGTGGCCGGAGCGGCACCGAACCTCACCCACTTCGCCAGCCGCGGCGTGTTCGCGGGCGCCATCTTCGACCTCTGGGTGGACATCGACGAGAGCGGCGAGATCGAACCTGACGAGATCGGCGAGGGCGGTCGGCTGAACCGGGCCGACCTCGAAGCCTGGTTGCGCAACCCACCAGGAGAGAAGCCGATGGCCCCCGACCAGAGCCGCGGGATGCCCAACCTCAACCTCACCGAGGAGCAGATCGATGCCCTCGTCGCCTACCTA
>JBDSUN010000405.1:0-6278 GCA_039927735.1 Acidimicrobiales bacterium
AAGATCGAGGTGTGCAGCGCGCTGCAACCGTTCATGGCAGCCCCGGAGGCGGCTACCTCCTCGAGGACGATGGACGCCTCGGTGATGCCGAGACCACCGCCGCCGTACCGCTCGGGCAGGGCCACGCCGATCCAGCCGCCCTCGGCCATCGCCTCGTAGAACGCCCATGGGAACTCGTGACGCGAGTCGAGGTCGCGCCAGTAGGCGTCCGGGAAGCCGGCGCAGACCCGGCGGACGCCGTCGCGCAGGTCCTGGTGGGTGTCGTCCTCGTCGAAGCGCAAGGACGCTCAGCCCACCCGGTCGTGCTCGGCGCCGCAGATGAACACGGCCAGCACCGCTGGTTCCGTGCCTGGGTTGCTCCACCGGTGACGGGTGCCGTTCTGCACCACCGTGTCGCCGACGCCCAGCGTCACCCGAACCCCGTCGTCGAGCTCGAGGTCGACGGTGCCGGACAGCACCACCTCGAAGTCGATGGTGGCGGTGGTGTGCATGCCGGGCGCCTCCGGCTCCATGTGGCCGGCGAGGCCGGGGAGCTTCTCCTCGAACTCGGCCATGGCCGCCTCGACGTCGAGGTCGGGTGGGGCGCCGGCGCCGCCATCGGGCGGGATGCTGAAGAACCCGAACCGGTGCCCGCCGACGGGCGGGAAGTACGAGCGTCCGTCAGGTCGCGCTCCGTCGTCGGGGAAGCTCGGCGTGGTGTCGCCACCCCACAGTCGATGGAACTCGTTGCCGGGCAGCAGCCCTGGCACCACGGGTGCCACCTGCTCGTCGCTCACGAACACCGCCTTGCCGTCGGCGTCGTGACCGGTCACCACCCTGCGCACGTCCATGTCCTTCTCCTTGGTCAGATGCCGGCGGCGCGAGCGCGGTACTCGTCGCGCAGGCGGCGCTTGTAGAGCTTGCCGTTGTCGTCGCGCGGCAGCTGGTCGACGAAGTCGACCGCTCGCGGGCACTTGAAGGTGGCCAACCGCTCGCGGCAGAAGGCGAGCAGCTCCGCCGGCTCGACGTGGACGCCTGGCTTGCGCTCGACCACGGCCAGCACGGACTCGCCACACTCCTCGTCGGGGATGCCGATGACAGCGACGTCGGCCACGGCGGGGTGCTGCAGGAGCACGGCGTCGACCTCAGCCGGGTAGATGTTGACGCCGCCGGAGATGATCAGGTTGGCGGTGCGGTCGGTGAGGAAGAGGTAACCGTCCTCGTCGATGCGGCCGATGTCGCCGAGGGTGAAGTGGTCGCCCCGGTAGGCGCCTCCGGTCTTGTCGGCGTCACCGAAGTACTCGAAGCGCCCCGTGTCGCTGGCCTTGATCCACACGAGGCCCTCCTCGCCCACCGGCACACGGCCGCCTTCCTCGTCGCCGATGTGCAGGAGGTCGGGATCGGTGAGCCCGACCGTGCCTGGCTTGCGCAGCCAGGTGGCACTGTCGACGGCGGTGGCGGCTCCTTCGGTGGCGCCGTAGTACTCCCAGATCACCGGGCCCCACCAGTCGATCATCGCCTGCTTCACGGGCACCGGGCAGGGGGCGGCGCCGTGGAGGACGTTCTTCAGCGAGGACGTGTCGTAGCGCGCCTTCACCTCCTCAGGGAGCGCCAGGAGCCGGTGGAACATGGTCGGCACGAGGTGGGTGTGCGTGACCCGGTGCTCCTCGATCAGGGCCAGCGCCTGCTCGGGGTCCCACGCTGGCATGTGCACGGTGGTGACGCCACAGGTGAGCGGTGCCTGCAGCCCGAAGTTGTAGGGAGCCGTGTGGTACAGCGGGCCGGTGACGAGGTGGATGTCACCATCCCGATAGCCGAACAGCGATGCCGCCGCGATGAGGCCGTCAGGGTCTGGCGGACGGTGGACGCCCTTGGGGTAGCCCGTGGTGCCCGACGTGTAGAGCATGGCGGTGCCGAGGCTGGGGCCATCGATGTCGTCGCCCTCCTCGCCGGCCAGCACCTCGTCCCAGCGCTCGAAGCCGTCGAGGTCGCCGCCCACCGCCAGGCGGACGTCGACGTCGACGGCCGACGGCACCGCTGCGCTGCTCACGTCGGCGACGAAGGCCCGGGCCTGGCAGTCAGCGACGATGTAGGCCGCCTCGTCGGGCGTGAGGTGCCAGTTCACCGTGGTGAGCCGGAAGCCAGCGCGGGTGCAGGCGGCGTACGTCTCGGCGAACTCGGCTCGGTTGGCGGAGAGGAGGGCCACGCTGTCGCCCGCACCCAGCCCGCGGCGGCGCAGCGCCCGCACCAGGCGGTTGGCGTTGGCGTTCAGCTCGGCGTACGAGCGGTCGCCGGTCGGAGCGATCACCGCCGGTCGATCCGGGGTGCGGGCAGCCGCGAAGGCTACGCCCATCCCCCGACGGGCGGCGTCGGTCCATGCGACCCGGTCGAACTCCATCCGGCCGGACGGTAGTGGCGTCCTAGGTTGCGCACATGGCAGAGCCAGCGGCGAGGTACACCCACGGCCACGCCGAGAGCGTCCTGCGCTCCCATCGGTGGAGGACAGTCGAGAACTCGGCCGCCTACCTGCTCCCTCGGCTGACCCAGGGAGTCGAGGTGCTCGACGTCGGGTGCGGACCCGGCACCATCACCGTCGACATCGCAAGACGGGTGGCGCCAGGTCGGGTGGTGGGGGTCGACGCCGCCCCGGACGCCGTCGACGTCGCCGCCGAGGCTGCGGACGCCGCCGGCGTCGTCAACCTGGACCTGGCGGTGGGCGACGTCTGCGCCCTCGACCATCCCGATGATGCCTTCGACGTCGTCCACGCCCATCAGGTGCTCCAGCACCTTGCCGACCCGGTCGCCGCCCTGCGGGAGATGCGGCGGGTGTGCCGACCGGGTGGCGTGGTGGCGGTGCGCGATTCGATCTACCGAGCCATGACCTGGTTCCCCGCCGACCCCGCCCTCGATCGCTGGTTGGCGGTGTACTGCGGGGTGGCCGAGGCCAACGGCGGCGAACCCGACGCGGGTAGCCGGCTCCGGAGCTGGGCCCTCCAGGCCGCCTTCGGCTCCGTCGAGACCTCGGCGTCAGCCTGGTGCTACGCCACCGATGAGGAGCGGGCCTGGTGGGGCGGCCTGTGGGCCGAGCGCATCAGCAGCACGGCCCTCGGCACCCGGGCCGTCGAGCTCAAGCTGGCCGACGAGGCCGGGATCGCCGCCATGGCAGATGCCTGGCGACGCTGGGCCGTCGCACCCGATGCCTGGTTCGCCGTCCTCCATGGCGAGGTCCTCGCCTCTCCTTGACGGGTACCGTCGGCGCGGTGAGCACCTGGCAGCACCTCCTCGTCGAGGACCTCGATCCCGTCACCCGCATCACGTTGAACCGCCCGGATCGGCGCAACGCGATGTCGCTCCAGCTGATGCAGGAGCTGCGGAAGGCCCTCGAGCAGGCGACCGGGCGGGTGGTCGTCATCGCCGGAGCGGGACCGGCCTTCTCCGCTGGCCACGACTTGGCGGAGCTCTCGGCCTGCGAGGGCGACGAGGCGGGCGAGCTGTTCGCCACCTGCACCTCTCTCATGACGACCGTGCAGTCGATCGCCCAACCGGTCATCGCCGAGGTGCACGGGGTGGCCACCGCCGCCGGGTGTCAGCTGGTGGCCACCTGTGACCTGGCCATCGCCGCGACGGACGCCCGCTTCGCCGCGCCGGGCGTGCGGATCGGGCTGTTCTGCTCCACGCCCATGGTGCCCCTGACCCGATCGATCGGGTCGAAGCGGGCCATGCACATGCTCCTCACCGGCGATCTGATCGACGCCGCCACCGCCGTCGAGTGGGGCCTCGTCAACGACGCCGTCCCGCGCGAGGATCTGGGCGCCACCGTCACCGCCTGGGCGACGAGGATCGCCGAGGCCAGCCCGATGGTGCTGGCGCTGGGCAAGCGCGCCTTCTACGAGCAGGCGGGCATGCCCCAGGCCGACGCCTACGAGGTGGCGGGCAAGGTGATGGCGGACAACGCCGCCACCGACGATGCCCAGGAGGGCATCATCGCCTTCCTGGAGAAGCGCGCGCCGCGCTGGACGGGCCGCTGATGCCTCGGTTGCGTCAGGTGCCCCGTGCCGAAGCCGAGGCAGGCATCGTCACCCAGATGTACGACCTTCTGTTCGGCGATCGCGATCCCGTGGCCGAGCCCGGCACCGCCACCGGCACCCGGGGCGACTGGTGGACCGTCTTCGCGCTGGTGCCCGACGTGCTGAAGCACGCCGTCCAAGGCTTCGCCCTCTACCAGAGCGCCGATCGATTGGTGGACCCCTCGCTCCGAGAGCTCGGGCAGATGCGGGCCGGGTGGGCACGGGGCAGCCAGTTCGTCTTCTCTCAGCACTGCAAGCAGGCCCGCCTGCTCGGCGTGGACGAGGCCAAGATCGCGGCCATCCCAGCGTGGATGGTGGCCGACGTGTACTCCCCCCAGGAGCGGGCGGTGCTGGCCTACACGGACGGCCTCGTGCTGGGCGGAGGCCGGGTCGCCGACGACGTGTTCGCGACGCTGCGCACCCACCTCTCCGACGAGCAGATCCTCGAGCTCACCTACACGACCTGCCTCTACGACATGCACGCCGTCATGGCTCGCGCCCTGCGCCTCGAGCAGGACGATCGCGACGATCCCGTCGTCGAGTCCCCCGGGTGATCCGGCCGTACGAGCCCGGCGACCTCGACCGGCTCTACGAGATCTGCCTGCGCACGGGCGCCGCCGGCGATGACGCGTCGAGCCTGGTGGAGGACCGGAGGCTGTTGGGTGAGCTCTACGCTGCGCCCTACGGCGTGCTCGAGCCGGAGCATGCACTCGTGGTCGAGGACGCCGCCGGAACGGCCATCGGCTACGCCCTCGGCGCACTGGACACCCGAGCCCTCGAAGCCCGGTGCGAGGCCGAGTGGTGGCCGGCCCTCCGCCGACGCCACCCGATCGGCTCAGGAGGCACCGCCCTCGACGAGGTCCTCGTCGCCATGCTGCATCACCCCCACCTGGCCACCGACGAGGTGCTGGCTGAGTTCCCGTCCCACCTCCACATCGACCTCCTCCCGGATGCCCAGGGGAGTGGCTGGGGCCGTGCCCTGATGGAGCACCTGCAGGATCGACTGCGCGCCGACGGCTCCCCCGGCGTCCACCTCGGGGTGAGCACCCGCAACCAGAGGGCCCTCGGCTTCTACGCCCACCTCGGCTACGGGGAGCTGACCACCGCCGAGCACAGCCACACCCTCGGCCTCAGGCTCTGAGCAGGGACTCCAGCAGTAGTTGATAGGTGGCGGCCGGAGGGACCTCGAGGTCGGGCACCTTGGCCTCGTCGTCCCATCGCCGGAGGGCGACCGCACCCTCCCAGCCGGGATTGCCCTCGAAGGCGGCGACCTCGGCGGCGGCCATCGGGCCACCCTGCCGTTCGAGGCTGGCGACCGAGCCGGGCGACAGGATCTCGTGATAGGTGGGGTCGACGGCGCAGAGGTAGCGCTTGGCCCGCACGTGCAGCGCGACGGGAGCGGTCACCGACGAAGGGAACAGGCCGGCCAGCCAGACCGACCCACGCGCCTCGTGGCGCTGGTCGATGGTGCGGTCGCGAGTGCCGTCGTCGCGCCCGGTCAGCTCGAGGAGGTGACCGACGTCGTGGAGCAAGGCTGCCGCCACCAGCGCATCGGTCGCACCAGCGGCGGCGGCCAGTGCGGCCGCCTGCTCGGCGTGGGCCAGCTGGAAGATCTCCTCGTCGTAGCGCTCGGCGCCTTGGCGCTCGAGGAGGTCCAGCACCTCGTCGATCGTCCGAGCCGTCATGCCACGGGCCTCCCCTGGAAGTCGCCGATGAGCGATACCGCAGCGCTGTCCCCCAGCTCGGCCCGCTTCTGCTCGTAGTAGGCGGCCCGCAGGTCGCCCTCGGCCAGCGCGTTGTACGTCGGGTACAGCGCCCGGCGCGGGGTGGGCCCGAGGTTGGGGCCGCTGCGGTGTGGCGTGCGGGAGTGGAACCACAGCGTCTCCCCGGCGTGCACCTCCACCAGCGCCCACTCCAGCGCGGCCACCACGTCGGCCCGGATGCAGCCGACGTCGTCAGTGGGCAGCACCTCCTGATGGTTCCCGGACACGACCTCGAGGCACCCGTTGCCCACCAGTGCGTCGTCGACAGCGACCATGCAGGACACGTGGGTGTCGACGAAGCGGTAGGCCGGGGCGTCCTGGTGCGGTGCGTAGCCGGCCCCACCGGGCAGCTTGTAGTTGATCTTCTCCTTGTAGAGCACAGCCGGCTCGCCGAGCAGCGTTGATGCCGTGGCCAGCATCGGCCCGCCGGTCAGCAACGAGCGGAGCCCCCCGTGGAAGGGCACGAAGT
>JBDSUN010000406.1:0-2864 GCA_039927735.1 Acidimicrobiales bacterium
CGTGCGGGCCACCTTCCTGCCGGCCTTGGAGCTGCTCCCCAACATCGGTCTCATCGCCACCCTCGGCTACGGCGGCCACCAGGTGCTGGAGGGCGACCTGACCCTCGGTGAGCTGGTCGGCTTCAACGTGTTCGTGGTGATGCTGATCTGGCCACTGCGGATGCTGGGCATGATCATCGCTCAAGGGCAGCGGGCGGCGGCGGCCGGCGAGCGGGTGCACGAGATCCTGGAGACGGCCCCGGTGATCCGGGACACCAGCACCGGCCAGCCCCTGCCACCGGCCGGCCCCGCCGGCGGCCGAGGCGACGTCCGCTTCACGTCGGTGGGCTTCTCCTACGCGCCCGAGCTGCCGATCGTGCTCGACGGCTTCGACCTCCACGTACCGGCCGGCCAGTCGGTGGCCCTCGTCGGAGCCACCGCATCAGGCAAGACCACCGTCGCCCGACTCATCCCGCGCTTCTACGACGCCGTCGCGGGGATCGTGGAGGTGGATGGCGTCGACGTCCGCGAGGTGCGCCTGCGCGAGCTCCGCAAGGCCGTCGGCATCGTCTTCGAGGACACCTTCCTCTTCTCCGACAGCATCGCCGCCAACATCGCCTTCGCCGACCCCGACGCCTCGCCGACCGCCATCGCCCGAGCGGCCCGCCTGGCCGGGGCGGACGAGTTCATCGAGGCCCTGCCGGAGGGCTACGACACCCCGATCGGCGAGCGGGGCTTCTCGCTCTCGGGCGGCCAGCGCCAGCGCATCGCCATCGCCCGCGCCATCCTGGCCGACCCCCGGGTCCTCATCCTTGACGACGCCACCTCGTCGGTGGACCCCACCAAGGAGCACGAGATCCGCGATGCCCTCACCGAGGTCATGCGCGGTCGCACCACCATCGTGATCGCCCACCGACCGGCCACCATCGCCCTCGCCGATCGGGTCGTGCTGCTGCGCGGCGGGCGGGTCATCGCCGACGGCACCCACACCTCGTTGCTGAGCACCAGCGCCGAGTACCGCGAGGTCCTGGCCGCCGCCGAGCAGCAGATCGCGGCGGTCGACTGATGGGGATGTGGATGGCCGGCGGTGTCGAAGAGGGGGATCGGCTCGACGCCGACGCTGCCAAGCACCTGCTGCGCCGGGCCGCCCAGATGCTCCGCCCCTATCGGCGCCAGTGCGCCGTCGCCCTCGGAATGGTCGTGGTCTGGACCGCCACGACGTTGGCCGGACCGTTCCTGGTGCGCCACGGCATCGACAACGGGATCAAGGCCGACGACGGCGGGGCCCTCGATGCCGCCGTGGTCGGCTACGTCGTGGTCGCCGTCGTCTCCTACGTGGCCTACCGCTTTCAGGTGCAGCTCATCAGCCGGATCGGTGAGTCCTTCCTCCGTGATCTGCGGGTGCGGGTGTTCGACCACCTCCAGCGCCTGTCGATGCCGTTCTACGACCGGGAGAAGGCGGGCGTCATCGTCTCCCGGATGACGAGCGACGTCGACTCGCTGCAGGAGCTCGTGCAGATGGGGCTGCTCATGTTCGTGAGCAACAGCCTGCTGCTCGGGGTCTCGGTGGTCGTGCTGGCCATCGTCTCGTGGAAGCTCCTGCTCCTGTGCCTCATCTGCGTGCCGTTCGTGGTGCTGGCCAGCATCAAGTTCCAGCGGGCCTCCAACGCAGCCTACCTCGACGTGCGCGATGGCATCGGCCACACCCTCTCCCAGCTCCAGGAGGGCATCGCCGGCGTGCGGGTGGTGCAGGCCTTCGGCCGGGAAGACGTGGAGTCGGCCCGGTTCCAGCACGGCAGCCGCCGACTGTTCGACGCCCACATGCGCTCGGTCAAGATCTCCGCCTGGTACCTGCCCGTCATCGAGCTGGCCGGGCTGTTCACCACCGCCGTGGCCGTCGGCGTCGGCGGGTGGTGGGTGCACACCGGTGAGCTGACCATCGGCACCGTCACCTTCTTCATCCTCACGCTGTCGAACCTGTTCGAACCGATCCAGCAGCTCTCGCAGCTCTTCAACATCGTCCAGTCGGCCGGCGCCTCGCTGAACAAGCTCTTCGCCCTGCTGGACACGCCGGTCGACGTGCCCGAGCGCCCTGGCGCCGTCGACCTCCCCGCCCGCGGCGAGATCGAGGTGGCCGGCCTGGGGTTCGCGTACGCAGCGGGCAAGCCGGTGCTCTCCGGCGTCGACCTCACCATCCAGGTGGGAGCCCGGCTGGCGCTGGTGGGGCCCACCGGAGCCGGCAAGTCCACCTTGGCCAAGCTCATCGCCCGGCTCTACGACCCCACCGAGGGGTCCGTGCGCTTCGCCGGCACCGACCTGCGCGACGCCACCCTGCGATCGCTGCGGGAGCGGGTCGTGGTGGTGCCCCAGGAGGGCTTCCTGTTCAACGGCACCATCCTCGACAACGTGCGCCTGGCCCGGGCCAGCGCCTCCGATGCCGAGGTCCTCGAGGCCCTCGATGCCATCGGTGTCCGGGAGCGCTTCGCCCAGCTGCCGGAGGGCCTCCGCACCGAGGTGCGCGAGCGGGGCTCCCGCCTGTCGGCCGGCGAGAAGCAGCTCGTGTCCCTGGCGCGCGCGGCCCTGGCCGACCCCGCCGTGCTGGTGCTCGACGAGGCCACCTCCAGCCTCGACCCCGGCACCGAGGTCATCGTGGAGGAGGCCATGGCCCGCCTCATGGAAGGGCGCACGGTGATCGTGATCGCCCACCGCCTGTCCACCGCCGAGCGGGCCGACATGGTGGGGGTGGTGGCCGAGGGGCGGCTCCTCGAGCTCGGCACCCACCACGAGCTGGTGGCCCGGGGCGAGCGCTACGCCGCCCTGTTCGCCACCTGGTCGGGTGGGATCGGCGGCGTCGAATTGTTACCATCGCCGTAGGAGAAATCCCC
>JBDSUN010000407.1:0-7622 GCA_039927735.1 Acidimicrobiales bacterium
CCTCACCGACGAGGAGACCGCCGCCTACGAGGCGATGGTGTCCGCCCGCCTGGGCGACGACGTACGGGGCTGGTACGAGCACGGATCGCTGGCGACCGGTCAACGCCCCGAGGCGATCTGAGCCATCGACCGGGCGGTCTGGCGATCGGCCCGGGCTAACATGCAGATCTGCATGATATCATGCGAGAATGCCGAAGACAGTGCAGATCCGCGACATCGACGATGACGTCTATGCGGCGCTGGCCCGGCGGGCTGCCGACGCGGGGCTCAGCGTGCCAGAGCTGCTCCGGCGGGAGGTCGCCCACCTCGTCAGTCGGCCCTCGGTAGACGAGTGGTTGGAGCGCACCCGTCGTCGTCCGTCGACGATCAGCCGCGCCGAGGTCGTCCAGGCGCTCGAGGAGATCCGCGGCGACTGGCCCGATGCTCGTCCTTGACGCCTCGACGCTCTTCGAGGTGCTCGCCGACACCCCTCAGGCCGAGTCGGTCCGAGCGCTCCTCGCCGCCGATCCAGACCACGCCGCCCCCCATCTCATCGATGCCGAGGTCCTGTCGGTCATCCAGACCCAGCACCGCTCTGGCCGGCTCGATCGCACGGCGGCCAGCCAAGCGATCGACGACCTGCGGTCCTGGCCAGGCGAGCGCTGGTCCCACCGCCCGCTGCTCGAGCGAGCATGGGACCTGCGCGACAACGTCCGGGGCTACGACGCCCTCTACGTCGCCCTGGCCGAGGGCCTCGAGGCCACGCTGCTGACGCTCGACGCTCGCCTCGCCCGTGCGCCGGGTCTGCGATGCCGCATCATCGTGCCCGCCTGAGACGACCCGGCGAGAGTCCGGCCCGGTTCGGCTCGGCGAGCCGTTGGCGCTTTCTGCGAGCAAGCTCGCTTCGCGCTGGGCGATGCCACCGCCGACACGCTCATGACCGCGCTCCCCCGCGACCCTGACCGGATCACCACGAAGGGCGACATCGCCGCGCTGGATGCGTCCCTCCCAACTGGGATCGCGACGGTCGACGGCCGCATGTCGATCCACGAGGCCAACCTCGTCGGCCTGGTGTTCGCGGCCGTCCACCTGGCCTGACCAAACGGCGCCGGCACGACGAGGTCACTGAGCACGTCGGCGTCGCTATCGTCCGGCCGTGATCGACGCCGACGAGACCTTCGACGGGACCTGGCCGTTCGCGCCGCTCTTCTTCGGCGGGGCTGGGTTCACGCAGCACTATGTGGTCGAGGGGGCAGGCGACCCGATCCTGCTGCTGCACGGGGAGCCGACCTGGGGCTACCTCTACCGGCGGTTCATCCCGCCGCTGTCGCGCCACGGCACCGTCGTGGTCCCCGACCACATGGGCTTCGGCAAGAGCGAGACGCCGCCCACTCGCCGCTACGTCATCCGTGACCACGTCGACAACCTCGAGGCGCTGATCGACCACCTCGCGATGGAGGACATCACCATCGTCGGCCAGGACTGGGGCGGCCCCATCGGCGTCGCCTACGCCCTGCGCCACCCGGAGCGGGTCAAGCGCCTCTGCCTCATGAACACCGGCCCGCCCGGGGTGCCGCCGGCCGGCGTCCGCGCCGTCGTCGACCACGACTGGTACCAGTGGATCCACGGCGACACCGACACCGACGCCATCTTGTCGAACCTCGGCTCCACGATCCTGTCGGTCATGAAGCGCATCGGCTTCGAGCGCACCGACCACGTCGACGAGACGTGGATCCGCGCCTACGCCGCCCCCTTCCCCACCCCGGCCGAGTGCAGGGGCGCGCTGATGTTTCCCCAGTGCATCGCCAACCACGAGACCCTCGAGGTCATGCTCGAGCACATCGCCAACCTGCCGGCGCTGGCCGCCAAGCCCGCCATGTACATCCATGGCGAAGAGGACCGGGCCATCCCCACCGAGTTCGCGGTCGGATCCTTCCGCAGCACCTGGCCCAACGGCCCCGTCGTCACCCTGCCCGGCGTCGGGCACTTCCTCCAGGAAGACGCCCCCGAAGCCGTCATCGCCCTCATCGAGCAGTTCCTCCAGCTGACCCCCTGAGTGCCGCCCTCCCACAGCGCGCGCGCCATCCCGTTGCTGTCGGAGATCGCCGACACCGAATGGGCGGCCCGGCGCTGGAAGGCCGGCGAAGGTCTCGCTCTGGCTGATCGGCTCTGCCTAGCTCTCGCCGGGCGCGTCGACGCCGACGTCCTCACCGCCGACCGCTCAGGGGGCACCGCCGAACGGTCCGCCAGATCCGCTGAACCTGCGCCCGGTCGGACCCGCGACCCGTCAGTGGTCGGCGAGGAACTCGAGCAGCGCCGTCATCTGGACCTGGAGGCTGTCGGGATCGATGGACACGTGGCTGACGCCCGGCGTCTCGAAGTAGGTGCCGTTCGGGAGGGCCTCGGCGACCGCCCGCTGGCCGACGGCCGGGAAGATCGGATCGTGCTCGTTGGCGATGACGAGGACCGGCGCCTGGATGCCGGCGAGCTCGCTGATGTGGTCCTCGGTGATCCACGTGGCGCTGGCGGAGTACTGGCCGTGCTGGCCGCCGGGCCCGAATCCCTCGGTGAGCCCGGTCGCCATCGCCATGGCCAGCTCCACCATCACGGGGTCGCAGCGCTGCTCGGGGGTGAGGAACGCCTGCAGCATGAGGAACGTCTCGATGCCCGGCGGCAGTTCGCCACCGGCGGCGTAGAGCTCGACGGCGCCCGTCATCATCGGGCACCACGCGGGTCCGAACTGCCCCCCGCCGAACATGAACGTGGCGGTGCGGACGAGGTCGGGATGGCGCCGCGCAAGCGTCTGCGTGATGAGAGCACCCAGCGACGCGCCTACCACGTGCGAGGGACCGACGGCCTCCAGCACAGCGGCCGCGTCGGTGGCCATGTCGCCCACCGTCCACGGCGGCGCCTGGCAGGCGGCTCCGGTCATGCCCCGGTTGTCGAAGGTGACGACCTGGTAGCCGGCCTCGGTGAGCGCACCGGTGGTCCCAAGCGCGCTCCACATCACCGCGGGCTGACCAGTGCCGCAGATCAGGAGCACCGTGCTTCGGTTTCCGACGCCGTGCACCTCGTAGGTGATGTCGATCCCGTCCGCGCTCACCGTGCCCATGGCGGCGCAGGCTAAACCTCGGTGAACGAGGCGCGCGTGGCACTGGGCCCGGCGGCAACGATCCAGCTCAAGCGCAGACGATCGCCGCGGCCGCGAGACCGCCCGGGTCAACCAGCAGGGCCCTCACCCCACGTTGCGCTCGATGCCTTCCCAGTACGGGGCGCGGAGGTTTCGCTTGAGGACCTTGCCGGCGCCGTTGACGGGGAGGGCGTCGACGAACTCCGCGGAGCGTGGGGACTTGTAGCCGGCGATCAGGGTCTTGCAGTGCTCCCGGAGCTCCTCGGAGGTGACCGTCGCGCCGAGCGCCAGCACCACCACCGCGTGGACCGCCTCGCCCCACTCCGGGTCGGGGATCCCGATGACGGCGCAGGAGGCCACCGCCGGGTGGAGCGCCACGGCCTGCTCCACCTCGGCCGTGTACACGTTCTCGCCGCCGGTGACGATCATGTCCTTGAGGCGGTCGACCACGAACACGTAGCCGTCGTCGTCCATGTAGCCACCGTCGCCGCTGTGCATCCAGCCGTTGCGGATGGCGGCGGCCGTCTCCTCGGGCTTGTTCCAGTAGCCGAGCATCACGTGCCCGCCGTAGGAGCAGATCTCCCCCACCGTGCCGCGGGGCACCTCGTTGTCGTCGGCGTCGAGGATCCGCACCTCGCTGTGCGGCGCCGCCCGGCCCGCCGAGCGGATGCGGGCACCCTCGTGGTCGGCGAAGCGCAGCAGCGTGGTGACCGGCGACAGCTCCGTCATGCCGTAGGCCTGCATCAGGCGCACGTTCGGCAGGTTCCTCTTGGTGCGCTCGAGCACGGCCTCGGCGATGGCCGAACCTCCGTAGGCGAGGTTGCGGAAGGTGCTGAGATCGTACTGCGACAGGTCGGGGTGGTCGACGAGCACCTGGATCATCGTCGGCACGAGCAGCGCGTCGGTGACCCCGTGCACTGAGATGGCGTCGAGCACCACCTTCGGGTCGAATCCCGGGACGATGACGTGGGTGACGCCCACCAGCGAGCCGCCGAAGCCACCGGCCTGGTCGGCGGCGTGGAACATCGGCGCTGCGTGCAGGTAGCTGCCGCCGGCCGACACGAACTCACCGGTGGCCGTGCAGCCCATGGCCGAGGTCACCAGGTTCGTGTGGCTGAGCATCACGCCCTTGGAGAAGCCGGTGGTGCCGCCCGTGTAGAAGAGGCCGGCCAGGCTCTGGCCGCCACGGCGGACGTCGGGGATCGGGTCGGCCGCCGCCAGCATGTCCTCATAGGACAGCAGCCCGTCGGGCGTGGGACCGTCACCGGCGTGGACGACCGTCGCCAGCTGCGGGCACTGCTCGCGCAGGGCCGGGACCATCGGGGCGAGGGCGTCGTCGACCACCAGCACCCGCGAGTCGGAGTCGTTGAGGCAGTAGGCCACCTCCTGGTCGCTCCAGCGGGTGTTGATCGGGTTGAGGACGGCGTCCGCCCACGGCACCGCGAACAGGTACTCGAGGTAGCGGTCGCTGTTGAGCGACAGGATGGCGACGCGGTCGCCGCTGGCCACCCCGAGGCCCTGGAGGGCGCCGGCCAAGCGGGCGATCCGGTCGCCGAGCTCGGCGAAGGTCCGCTGCCGGTCGCCGCAGATCGTGGCGACCCGATCCGGCGTCTCCAGCAACGACCGATGCAGCCCCTGGGTGATGTACATGCCGCCCCCCTTCGAGCTGCGAGCGAGCGCCGCAGCGTGCCGAACTCTAGGTCCGGGGCGTCCCGTCGGCGCATGGTCGCTCAGCTCTGACCTCCGCGGCTCGGGCACGCCGGGCGACGGTCACTCCGTGGGGTTGGTGCCGACCATCCAGGAGATGCCGAAGCGGTCGGTGCACATCCCGAAGGCGGGCGACCAGGAGGTCTCGCCCAGGGGCATCGTGGTGTCGCCGCCGTCGGCCAGCCCCTTGAACACGCGGGTGGCGTCGTCAGGGTCTGCGGCGGTGTAGCTGACGCTGATGCCGACCTTGGGGGCGTCCTCGGTGGCGCTGGGGTCGTCGCTGGCCATGAGCATCCCGCCTCCCGGCAGGTGCCGACGAAGAACAGGTACGGGTGGAACGACATGGTGCCTCCATGGGGTTGGTTCGCAGGTAGGACGATGCCACCTGCACCGGCTCATCGCGGCCGTGGCGTCCGATCAGGCGAGGATGGCTTCGATCTGGCCGAGGGCCGCCACGATGCCTTCGTCCATGCCCATGGCCACAAGCTGCTCCATGGCCTCGAGCGAGGCGAACTGCGAGTGCAGAGTCATGGTGGTGCCCTCGCCGTCGCGCTCGGTCATCGTCATGGTCATGGCGGTGCTGGGCAGGGACTCGTTCTTGGTGCCGCTGTCGTCGGCGAAGCTGTCCACGAGCTCGAGCCGGTGCGGTGGGTCCACGGCCACGATCTCCCACAGGCCGTGGTGCTTGTCGCCCTCGGGGCCGGTCATGAAGTAGCGGACGGTGGCACCGGGCGCGAGCTCGTGCTCGACGACGGTGGCCGGGTAGGTGGGCGGACCCCACCAGCGCTCGAGCTGGCGGGGATCGGCCCACAGCCGCCACGCCCGCTCGACGGTGGCATCGACCTCGGCGGTGATCGTCATCGTGTGGGCGGCGGCGTCCTTGTCAACGGTGGTCTGCATCAAATGGTCCTTCCGTGGTGTACTCGGCGAGGATGTCGCCGATCTGGTCGATGCGGGCCCGCCAGATGTCCTCGAGGTGGTCGAGCAGCTCACCGGCCCGGCGAATGGTCTCGGGGTTGCTGCGCACGAGCTGCTCCCTACCGCGTCGCTCCTTCGTCACCAGCCCGGCGGCCTCGAGCACGGCGACGTGCTTCTGCACGGCGGTGACGCTCATCGGGTAGCGACGGGCCAGCGCCGACACGCTGAGCTCGCCCTCGAAGGCGGCCGTCATGATGTCGCGTCGGGTGACGTCGGCGAGGGCGTGGAAGACCCGATCGGCCTGTTCCCCTTCGAGCACACTTACAACCATATGGTTGCAGGTCTACTGGACGCCGCCGATCAGTGCAAGGCACCGACGCGGCCCGGTCAGACCGAGCAGGCGGCGACCAGGTCGACGAGGGCTTGTCGGGCTCCGCCGAGGAGCTCGAGCTCCACGGGGACGGGCTCGGCGTCGCCGACCTCGATCCAGCTGAGGAACACGTACGGCCGCTTGAACTCGGCCACCGCATGCGGGTCGCAGCGGTCGGCACTGATCGTCACCGGCAGGCGAGCGACCGGCTCGTCGTCGGAGACGCGCAGCACCGGGTGGTCCTGCTCGAGGTGCAGGGTGAAGATCACGTTCCCCACGGCGTCGTCGATCGCCACCGGCTCGCCCGAGTGCCGCTGCTCGAGGGTCAGCTCGCCCGACATCGTCATGCCATCGCTCGCCCAGTCGTCGCCGAAGGTGATGTGGACGCGATCCAGCACGTCGGCGGCCGCGCACTCGCGCGTGTGGACACGGGCGACGGCGCCGGCGTACTCCTCGGTGGCGTCGAGGCGCAGCTCCTCCCCGTGGTCGACCACGACCACGACGCCGAAGACGTCCTCCGGCTCCCCGTCGCAGCGCACCTCGCCGTAGGGCAGCGGCAGGACGAAGCGACGGCCGCCAGGCTGGAGCGTCACTTCGCGATCGGTGATGGGGAGCGAGGCGAAGCGACCGGAGTCGAGCTGCACCTGCTCCACGGTGAGCGGCTCGTCGCCGACGTTGCGAAGCGCCAACCCGAACGCCCGGTCCACCGCGTACAGCCGGTTGGTACCGATCTCGGCGACGATCCCGTTCACCGGCTCCGGAGCCGTGGTCGTCGTCGTCTCGGCAGGCGGCGCGGAGGTGGTCGGGCTGGTCGAGTCGCCGCAGCTCGCGACCAGGATGGCCACGAGCGCACACGCCACCGCACGCGGGATCGGTCGCACCCGCCCGGTGTACCACCGACGGACGAGCTCGGGGCTCCCCGTGGCCCGTCGACCGGATCGAACCCACGTCGGCGGCGGTGGCGGCCGTCGCGGGTAGGCCACCCCGACCCGGGCCGTCGCGCCCGAACGGACCTAGTCTCGCCCGAGCGGGCCGGCGGCGCCGGTGCGAGGCTTCGATCGAAGGCTGCAGGAGGGTGCATGGGGATCTACGTCGACCAGGTGGTGCCACGCATCGTGAACGTGGCGTGCGGCACGAAGGCGGCGCGAGAGCTGCGCGAGCGGGTGTGCGCCGGCCTCCACGGGCAGGTGGTCGAGATCGGCTTCGGATCGGGCCTCAACGTCCCCTTCTACCCGGCCGCCGTCACCGGCGTGCACGCCATCGAGCCGGCCGACGTCGGGTGGAGGCTGGCCGGCAAGCGCTTGGCGGCGACCGCGGTCGCGGTCGAGCGCTCGGGGCTCGATGGGCAGGCGCTGCGCCTGGCCGACGACAGCTGCGACACGGCGCTGTCCACCTGGACGCTGTGCACCATCCCCGACGTCGCCGTCGCGCTGGCCGAGGTGCGCCGGGTGCTCAAGCCCGAAGGCCACCGTCACCGGCAAGATCGATGATACCTTGCCTAAAGCCGATTCGCTGAAG
>JBDSUN010000408.1:0-5774 GCA_039927735.1 Acidimicrobiales bacterium
CCCGCCGAGGATCAGCCCGCCGTCGTCCACGAGACCCCCGTCCGACTCCAGGTCGAGGGCGTCGCCGGCTACGGCATCTACGAGCACCTCGTCACCGAGTTCGATTGACCCAGGTGGCCGCCGACGGCCTCGGCGGCGTGGCGGACTGGCCGGGCACCCATCGGGCGGCGGGATGGCTCCGACGGGACGGTGTCCGGGCGACCGCCGGGGATGCGGGCTGGACCTACCCCCTGGCCTCGGTGACCAAGGTGCTGACGACCGTCGCCGTGCTGGTGGCCGTGCAGGAGGAGATCATCGACGTCGACGAGCCGTCCGGGCCTCCCGGGGCGACGGTCCGGCTGCTGCTGTCCCACGCCTCTGGCCTGCCCTTCGACGGCCTCGAACCCATTGCGGCGCCCGGCGAGCGACGCATCTACGGCAACGCCGCCTTCGACCTTCTGGCCGCGCTCGTCGCCGAGCGGGCCGAGACGCCGTTCCACGAGTACCTGCGCGAGGGCGTGCTGGTCCCGCTCGGGATGACGGCGACCACGATGACCGGTGCCCCCGCCCATGGGGGTCGCTCCACGCTCGGTGACCTGCTCCGTCTGGCGGACGAGCTGCTCCGACCGGGACGGGTCCTCGCGCCCGAGATCCTGGCCGAGGCGGCCACGCCGCAGCTTCCGCACCTCGCGGGGGTGCTGCCGGGGTTCGGCAAGCAGACGCCGAACGAGTGGGGCATCGGTTTCGAGGTGCGCGGCCACAAGACGCCGCACTGGACCCCGGCGGATGCCTCGCCCCAGACCTTCGGGCACTTCGGCGGCTCCGGGGCCTTCCTTTGGGTCGATCCCATGGCCGGGGTGGCCTGCGTCGGCGTGGCCGACCGCCTCTTCGGCAACTGGGCCATGGAAGCCTGGCCGGCCCTCGGATCCGCCGTTCTGGCCGCAGCAAGGGGATAGGTTGGACCGAGCGACATGGGAACCGCACAGGGGAGGATGGGCACCCTGGCCGAGGTGCGGGCCCGCACCGCGCTGCGCGGCGCCGGCCTCGATCCGACGGTGGCCCTCGAGCGGGCCAGCAGCGTCACCAACGAGGTGTGGCTGTCGCCCAGCCACGCCGTGCGCGTGAACCGGCAGCCGAGCAACCGCCTCTACCGGGAGGCCCTGGTGGCCGAGGCCCTACCTCCCGAGGTGGGCTACCCGACGGTGGTGGCCCACGGTGGGGGGCGGGGGGAGGACTGGCTGGTGGTCGAACGGGTCCCTGGCGAACCCCTGGCCCATCGCTGGCCGACCCTCTCCGACGCCGAGCGGGAGCGGGCCGTCGGCCAGCTGGCCGGCCGTCTCGCCGCCCTCCACAGGACGCGCGCCCCGCAGGACCTGCCGCCCATCGAGGACGCCCCGCAGCTCCTCGAGCTGGGGGCGGTCGATCCCACCAGCACCCTGGTGGCCGCCATCCATCGAGCGATGCGCCTGGACCACGTCGATACCGTGATGCTGGCCGAGGCCGCGGAGATGGTGACCCGGGCCGCCCCCGCCCTCTTCCCGTTCGAGGCCGAGACCCTGGTGCACGGCGACGTCACCTTCGAGAACGTGCTGTGGCACGACGGCGAGGTGACGGCTCTGCTCGATGTGGAGTGGGCCCGGGCGGGACCGCGCGACCTCGACCTCGACATCCTCCTGCGCTGCGCGGCCTACCCGCACCTGCACGTGGCGGAGGCGCATGCCGCGGACACGCGCGCGGCCGACTACGCCGAGGTGCCGTGGTGGCTGGCCAAGACGTATCCGGCGCTGTTCGACTTCCCCCGTCAGATCGATCGGATCCGGGTGTACTCGATCGCCTTCGACGTGCGCGACCTGCTGGCGGCGCCGCCGCAGGTTGCGGTACGCCAGCTCCCTGACCTTCACGCCTACCACCGTCTGCAACGGGTTGTGGAGCGCCAGAGCTATCTCGACGCCCTAGGACGAGCACGAACCTGGCCGACCCTCAGGGCGCCTCGGTCCCGATGGTGATGTCGGCTCCCGGGTTCACCTCGGGCTCCTCGCGGGCGACCCGCTCGCGGATCGCGCGCTCAGAACACGGCTGCGGCCAGATCCCGATTGGTGGCCGTCACGGCGGGGACGAGGCCGGCGGCCTGGGGCAGGAGCTGCTCGCAGTAGAAGCGAGCCGTGACGATCTTGGCGTCGTAGAAGGCCTGGTCGGCAGACGAAGCGGCAGCTAGGAGCGCGGTGGCCTTGAGGGCCTGCTGCGCCATCACCCAGCCGCCCGTCACGACGCTGAAGAGCCGGAGGTAGGGCGTGGCCCCGGCCAGCGCGTCCAGCGGTTCGCTCGACCCCTTGGCGAGGAGCCAGTCGGTGGCCGTGCGCAGAGCGGCGAGGCCGTCCACCAGGCCCTCACGGATCGAGGCGAGCTCTTCGCCAGCGTCAGCCAGCTCGGCGACGGTTGCGTCGATCTGGCCGAGGTAGTGGGCCACCGCGGCGCCGGCCCGCATCGGAAGCTTGCGGCCGACCAGGTCCATGGCCTGGATGCCGTTGGTGCCCTCGTAGATCGGGGCGATGCGGGCGTCGCGCACGTGCTGGGCCACCCCGGTCTCCTCGATGTAGCCCATGCCCCCGAAGACCTGAAGGGCGAGGCTCGTGAGCTCCACCCCGAGGTCGGTGCCCCACCCCTTGGACACCGGGGTGAGGAAGTCGGCCAGCTCGCCGCTGGCCGAGCGGGTGGCGTCGTCGGGATGGCGGGCGGCCCGGTCGATGGCGGCGGCGTTGGCGTAGATGACCCCGCGCAGCGCCTCGATCGAGGCCCGCTGGGTGAGGAGCATGCGACGCACGTCGGGGTGCTCCACGATGAACGACTGGTGACCTGCTGCGGCACCTGGGGCTCGCCCCTGCTGCCGCTCGTTGGCGTAGGCGATCGCCATCTGACAGGCCCGCTCGGCCACGGCCAGCCCCTCCAGCCCCACCGAGAGGCGGGCGTTGTTCATCATCGTGAACATGTACCGCATGCCGGCGTTCTCCTCGCCGATCAAGTAGCCGACGGCCCCCTCGCCCCGGTCGCCGTAGCTGAGCACGCACGTGGGACTGGCCTTGATCCCCATCTTGTGCTCGATGCTCACGCAGGTCACGTCGTTGCGATCGCCGAGGCTGCCGTCGTCACCGACGAGGAGCTTCGGCACGATGAAGCAGCTGATGCCCTTGGTCCCGGGCGGAGCCGAGGGCGTGCGAGCGAGGACGAGGTGGATGATGTTCTCGCTCATGTCGTGCTCGCCGAAGCTGATGTAGATCTTGGTGCCGGTGATGCGATAGGTGCCGTCGTCGTTCGGCACGGCCTTGGTGGTCAGCGCCCCGACGTCGGACCCGGCCTGGGGCTCGGTGAGGTTCATGGTGCCGGTCCACTCCCCCGTCACCATCTTGGGGAGGTACGTCTCCCGCAGCTCCTCGGAAGCATGGTGCAGGAGCATGTCGACGGCACCCTGGTTGAGGAGCGGACACATCGAGAAGGCCATGTTGGCGGAGGTCAGGATCTCCTGCATGGCGATGCCGACCAACCACGGGAAGCCGCCGCCGCCGTACTCCGATGGGAAGGCCACGCCGTTCCAGCCGGCGTCGACGTAGGCCTTGTAGGCCTCCTTGAACCCGTCGGGGGTGGTGACCGAGCCGTCCTCGTTGCGCACGGAGCCCTGCACGTCGCCGACCCGGTTCAGCGGGGCGACGAGGTCCTCCAGGAAGCGGGCGTTCTCCTCGAGCACGCTGAACACGCCGTCGGCGTCGACATGCTCGAAGCCCGGCAGGGCCGACACCGCCTCCAGGTCGGCGAGGTGCTCGAGGACGAAGCGGATGTCCCGCAGGGGGGCGGTGTACTCAGACATGAGGTCAGGCTACGAGACGACCCGCTCAGGCCTTGCGGGCGAGGGAGACGGCGAAGTCGCCGGCGGCGTCGGTGAGGAGCTGGTCGAGCTCGAAGCCGGCGGCGCCCAGCTCGTCGGTGACTCGGACCCGGGTGAACTTGGCGCTGATCTCGGTGTGGATCATCTCGTCGTCGGCGACGTCGACCTCGAGGTCGATGGCAGCCAGTCGAGCCTGCTGGTCCCCTTCCGCCCGGAGGTGCATCTCGATCCACTCCTGGTCCGCGTCCCACCGGGCCACATGGGCGAAGCGGTCGGGGGCGAGGTCGCCGTCGAGCTCCCGGTTCAGCACGTGGAGCACGTTGCGGTTGAACTCGGCCGTCACCCCCGCATCGTCGTCATAGGCGGCCACGAGCCGCTCCGGGTCCTTCACCAAGTCGGTGCCGAGGAGGAGCCAGTCGCCTGGGGCCATCTGGTCGGCCAGCTCCTGCAGGAACTTGGCTCGGCCGCTGGGGAGCAGGTTGCCGATGGTCCCACCAAGGAAGGCGACCAAGGTGGTGCCCTCCATCGGCAGGCGCCCGAGGTGGCGCTCGAAGTCGCCCACCACGGCGTCGACGCGCACACCCGGGTAGTGAGCGGCCAGCTCGGGACCGGCCGTCATGAGGATGGGCCCGCAGACGTCGAAGGGCACGATGCGCTCGAGGGTGCCGGCGCCGGCCAGAGCATCGAGGAGGAGCTTCGTCTTGGTGGAGGTGCCGGAGCCGAGCTCCAGCAGGGAGGTGGCCCCGGTGCGGGCGGCGATGGCGGACGCTTCTCGTTCGAGGATCTCCGTCTCCCGGCGGGTGGGGTAGTACTCCTCCAGCCGGGTGATGTCGTCGAACAAGCGCGAGCCGCGCTCGTCGTAGAACCACTTCGGGGGGAGGTGCTTGGGCGTCGAGGTGAGGCCGTCGAGGGCGTCGAGCCGGAGCGCTTCGGCGAGGTCGTCGACGGTGAGGTGCACCTCGATGGTGCAGCGCTCGCCGATCGGGGTGACGGTCATGCGGATCCTCTATGAGGCAAGAGCGGGGTGACGGTCACGGTGGTGCCGCTGGCCTCGACCAGCGAGCCGTCGGGGATGAGGGTCCAAGCGGTGTCGTCGTCGAGTGGTTCGCTGGCGAGGAGCACCCCGCCGGTGGCGACGCCGGAGTCGGCCAGCGAGAAGAGCGAGTTGCGCCAGGTGGTGGCGACGATGGCGTGGCCGTCGCTGAGCAGCAGGTTCAGCTTGCCCTCGCCATCCGCCAGGACTTGCGCGATCACCGAGCCCATCGCCGCGGCCGACGAGGCACCATGGTCCAGCCGGTCGAGCACCATGGCGAACAGAACTTGGGAGTCATGGTCCCGATCGATCCCGGCGGCCCGACTCGGGCTGACGGTGCGGTGCAGCTGGTCGCCGATGCGACTCCCGAACTCCGAGACGAAGCCGTTCAGGGAGAACAACCACGGACCGGACGCAAACGGCGCGTTGCCAGAGGCGACGATCGGCAGCGGCGGGGTGGCGCGGCGCGCCGCCGCCACGATCGCCGTCGAGCGGGTCAGCCCGGCGACCGAGCGAAAGGACCGGTCGGCCCAGATCGGGGCGGCGGAGCGAAACAGGGCCGGCTCGGCGCGCTGCGAGCGGTCCCACCAACCGACTCCCCAGCCGTCGGCGTTGGTGGCGCCTGGCTCCTGGTGCCGGGGGTGCTGGCTCTGCGCCGCCAGCGAGTGGTCGGCGTCGTGGAGGAGGGAGGCCAACGAGCGCGAGGGACCGAGGTAGGCCAGGTGGCGGCACATCAGGCGGCGCGGGCCGTGCGGAAGCCGGCGAAGATCTGGCGTCGGATGGGCAGGTCCCAGTTGCGGAAGGTGGTGCGCCCGACGCTCGGGTGGGTGGCCCAGGATCCGCCGCGCAGCATCTTGTGGCCGTCCCCGAAGAACACCTCGGAGT
>JBDSUN010000409.1:0-9487 GCA_039927735.1 Acidimicrobiales bacterium
GGTGTGGACGAGGAGCATGGACACCGCGGTGCCGTCCGAGGACGGGTACCGGACCTGGCTGACGATGGCCGCGCGGAGCGAGGGCTTCGGCAGGCTCGTGAGCTCGACCGCAGGCGCGTCGGGCCTCCACGCCGTGATGGTGTCGGGCCGGGTGAAGGAGGTGTGCCCGACGGCCACCAGCCCCGGGCGGCTGGGGTGGCTGGCCAGCCCGGTGACGGCCGCGAGGCCCCCGGTGAGGGAGGTGATGTCGGCCAGCGGCAACCCCGCAGGGTCGTGGTGGTGCAGCGACGAGACCCCGGCGCGCGTGCGCAGCACGACCAGGTGGTCGCCGCTGAGAGCGAAGCCGGTGAGGACGTCCTCGCCCTCGGGGACGAGGTCGACCCAACCCTCCGGCCCGGGCTCGCCCAGGAGGGCGACCACCAACCTGCCCTTGGAGGCGTCGAGGCTCGTGGTGCCGATCAGTCGCTCCCGGTCGAGGTCGACCTGCAGCCACGTGGTGGCCTCCACACCCGCGATGATCGTGGTCCAGGTGTCGGTGCCCCGGTCGAGGAGGTGGACATCGGTCTGGCTCCAGCCGCGCTCGACGTGCACGAGGAGCCAGCGGCCGTCGTCCGACAGCGACACCTCGGGCCAGGCCTCCTTGTCGGGCAGGTCCGTGAAGCACGGCTCGTCGTCCGAGGCGTCGTCGCCGAGACGGTGCCACCACACCGTGCGGTGGTAGCCGGCCTCGTCGTGGCCCACCTCGGCCGGGTCGGGGTAGCGGGTGTAGGCGAACCCGGACGCGTCGGGCAGCCACGCCACCGAGGCGGCCCGGGTGTGGGGGAGCGAGTCGGAGAGCAGCTCGCCGGAGGTGACGTCGAGGATTCGGAGGGTGGAGCGCTCGTCGCCACCCGTGGAGGTGCCGAAGGCCACCAGGCCGCCGTCGGGCGACGGCTCGTACCAGTCGATGGCGGAGGTCACCTCGCCCGACGCGTCGGCCGGATCGATCAGCACCCGTCCCGGTCCGGTGACCGGTGCGTCGATCGGTCGCACCACGAGGGCGGAGCGGTCCCGGTCGCCCCAGCGGTCGATGGTGAAGAGCTGATCGCCCCGCACCGACGGTGACAGGGCGGTACCCGCCTGGGTCAGCTCGGCCAGCCGGGCGCGGAACCGCCCCCGGGCCGGGATGGCGTCGAGGGCGGTGCGGGTGCGCTCGTTCTGGGCGGTCGTCCAGGCCCGGACCTCGGCGGAGGATCCTTCCTCCAGCCAGCGGTAGGGGTCGGCCACCTCGATGCCACCGAGGATCTCGACGGTGTCGTCGACCCGAGTGGCCGGCGGCGGCGGGACCTCAGCCAGGATCGTGGCTAGGAGTTGCGGCCACGGTTGGGCTTGCGGCCGTGGTTGGCCTTCTTCTTCCGAGCCCGGTGGGTGGCCTTCTTGGTGCGCTTCGACATAAGGGGATCGAGGCTACCGGCGCTCAGTCGTCCTCAGCCAGCTCAGCGGTGGTCAGGGCGCGCAGGATGTAGAACTCGTGCCCTCCGGATCCGGCAGCACGACCCAGGTCTCGTCGCCCTGGCCGATGTCGACCCTGGTGGCGCCCCTGGCCTCAGCTCGCGCCACCTCGGCGGCCTGATCGTCGGGGCGCAGGTCGATGTGGAGGCGATCCGTGCCCGGACCTACGCGGGTGGGTCGTAGGTTGCGGACATGGCCACGGGGTGGGAGGACCTGGAGCTCGTCGATGTCGGGGAGGGACGGTTCACGACGACCATCACGGATCCGTGGCGGCTCGCCGTCGCTCCCCAGGGCGGGGTGGTGGCGGCCATCGCCGTGCGCGCGATGGAGCGGCTGCTCGGCCACTCGGAGCAGACCCTGCGCACCTTCACCGCCATGTTTGCGGGCGTCGTGCAGGGCGGGACGGTCGAGGTGGAGGTGGAGGTGCTGCGGAGCGGGCGGTCGATGTCGCAGCTGACGGCAACCGTGCGCAACCCGGGCGCGCACGCCGGCCTCACCGCGCTGGCGGCGTTCGGCGCGCCGCGGCGCGGCTTCGAGTTCACGGAGCTCGTGCTGCCCGACGTGCCCGGGCCGGACGACCTGCGCGGCTACCGCGACCCGCTGCCCGAGGGGATCGACTTCGAGTTCGACGGCGATCCGTTCCCCTTCTGGGAGCGGGTCATCGACTGCCGTCCGGCGATGGGGCGACCGGTGTGGGAGCCGTTCGAGGCGGGCCCCGGGGAGGCGGCCTTCTGGTACCGGCTGGACCATCCGCCGCTGACCGCCTCCGGCCACCTCGACGTCGGCGGCGCCATCGTGCTGTGCGACACCATGCCCAGCCCCATCGGCCAGAAGCTCGGCCCGAAGTCGGGCAGCTGGTTCGCACCGAGCGTCGACTTCACCTTTCACGCCTTCCGGCCCGCCACCCCCGGCTGGCTCCTCTCGCACCAGCGGGCTCACCATGCCGGCGCCGGCTACGCCAGCGTCGACGGCGCCCTCTGGGACCCTCGCGGCGAGGACGGCCCCACGCTGGTCGCCTACGCCACCCAGGTCATGCTCTTCACGTTCCCGAAGTAGGGGGGCCGCGCCGGTCGTCAGGCGGTGGCGTGGGTGCCGGTCCAGGCGATGAGGTCGTCGGCGGACATGGTGTTGATGATGCGCTCGGGTTCGATCTCCATCTTGGCGGCCTTGTCGCAGCCGTAGGCCTGCCACTCGAGCTGGCCGGGGGCGTGGGCGTCGGTGTCGATGGAGATGCGACACTCCCAGTCGAGAGCAAGGGCGAGCAGCTCTTCGGGCGGATCTTGGCGCTCGGGCCGGCAGTTGATCTCCACGGCGGTGCCGAATCGGGCGCACGCCGCGAAGACGAGGTCGGCGTCGAACTGGCTCTGTGGCCGCCCGGTGCCCACCACCTTGCGGCCGGTGCAGTGGCCGAGGATGTCGACGTGGGGGCTGGCCACCGCCACCACCATGCGGCGGGTCATCTCCGGCTCCGGCATGCGCAGCTTGGAGTGGACGCTGGCCACCACCACGTCGAGGCGCTCGAGCAGGTCGACGTCCTGGTCGAGGGCGCCGTCTTCGAGGATGTCCACCTCCATGCCGGTGAGGATGCGGAACGGCGCCAGCTCCTCGTTGAGCGCTCCGATCTCATCGAGCTGCTGAAGGAGCCGCTCCCGGTTGAGGCCGTGGGCGATGGTGAGGCGGGGCGAGTGGTCGGTGACGACGAGGTAGTCGTGGCCGAGGGCCATGGCCGTGCGGGCCATGACCTCGGTGGCGGCGCCGCCGTCGCTCCAGGTGGTGTGGCTGTGGCAGTCCCCCTTCAGGGCGGCTCGCAGCTCGGCGCCCTCACCGATGTCGATGGCCGTCTCCGCCTCGAGCTCGGCCAGGTGCTCGTCGATGCCACCGTCCAGGGCCATGGCGATCACCTTGCCGGTGGATGGGCCGATGCCGGGCAGGTCGAGAAGCGTTCCGTCCGCGTGGTGCTGTGCGATGACGTCCTCTCCCAGCTCGACGGCGAGATCGCGCGCCCTGCCGTAGGCCGCCACCCGGCGACCCTCGGCCAGGGCGCGATCGAGGAGGTACACCACGCGATCGAGGGCGGCGGCAGGACCCATGGGCATCGACCCAACCTACCGAGTGCCCCGACCGGCCGGCTTCGCCGGCTTCGGGGTCGGCCCCGTACCCTGCTGCGCCATGGAGCGGTTCGGGTTCGTCGGTCTCCCCAACGCCGGCAAGTCGTCGTTGTACAACGCCCTGGCCGGCGGCGGGGCGCTCGCGGCTCCGTACGCCTTCGCCACCACCGATCCCAACGTCGGCATGGCCCGCGTCCCCGATGCCCGCCTCGAGGCCCTGGCCGAGATGAGCAAGAGCAAGAACGTGGTGCCGGCCACCGTGCAGTTCGTCGACATCGGCGGTCTGGTGGCTGGGGCGAGCAAGGGGGAGGGGCTCGGGAACAAGTTCCTCAGCCACATCCGTGAGGTCGACGCCATCGTCTTCGTGCTGCGGGCCTTCGCCGACGACGACGTGCCCGGTCCGTCGGACCCTCTCGAGCACCTCGGCATCGTGGAGCTCGAGCTCACCTACGCCGACCTCGAGACCGTCGAGAACCAGATCGAGAAGCGCCGCAAGGCGGCCAAGAGCGAACCCTCGTTGCGTGACGAGGTGGCCGCCCTCGACCGGGCCAAGGCCGTGCTGGAGACCGGGACCCCCATCTACCGCTCCGAGCTGAGCGACGGGGATCGAGCCTTGCTCCGAGGCTGGTTCCTGCTCACCAACCGCCCGGTCATGGCGCTGGTCAACGTGGCCGAGGACCAGCTCGACGACATCGAAGCCGTCGTCGCCCCCGTGCGCGCCGAGCTGGACGGCAGGGCCGAGGTGATCGGCATGTGCGTGCAGCTCGAGGCGGAGGCGGCCCTCCTGGATGCCGACGAGCGGGTCGAGATGCTCGAAGGGCTCGGCCTCGGTGAAGGCGCCCTGCCCAAGTTCCTCCACACCGCCTACCAGCTCCTCGGCCTGCGCACGTTCCTCACCACCGGCGACAAGGAGTCCCGCGCCTGGACCTTCCGGGCCGGGTACAAGGCCCCGCAGTGCGCCGGGGTGATCCACGGAGACTTCGAGCGCGGCTTCATCCGGGCCGAGGTCATCCGGTGGGAGGAGCTCCTCGAGCTGGGATCGTGGAGCGCCGCCCGAGATGTCGGCAAGCTGCGCATCGAGGGCAAGGACTACGTCGTCCAGGACGGCGACGTCATGGAGATCCGCTTCAACGTCTGAGTTTCGATCCCGACTCGACTGCGTCGGGATCGAGCCACCTCTCTGCGGCTTCGCCGCGCTGACGGCCTGTCGCTCAGGCACGGCAAGCCGCACCTTCGCCGGTGGGGGCTCCGGGGCGAGCCGCTCTGCCCCCACGCCCCCGCCGTACCCCTAGCCTCTTCCTTGTGGGCTGGCTTCTTCGGGATGGCGCTGTGCTGTGCAGCCTTGAAGTGGCGGAGACGCGGCCTGCTCGGCGGCGGGGGTTGTTGGGGCGGGACTCTCTGGAGGGTGGGTTGCTTCTGGTGCCGGCTCGGTCGGTGCACACCTTTGGGATGAGGTTTGCCCTGGATGTGGCTTGGTTGGATGCCGATCTGAAGGTGCTTCGCACCGCGTGCATGCCCCGCCAACGGATGAGTCGGCCGGTGCTGCGCGGGCACTCGGTGCTGGAGGCGGAGGCCGGGCGCTTCGCCAGCTGGGGGCTCGTGGTTGGCGACCAGCTCGAGCTCGGGGACTGAGCCGTGCCGCTCGTGCTGGTCGGGACGCCGATCGGCAACCTCGGCGACCTCTCGCCCCGGGCGGTGGAGGCGCTCTCGGCCGCCGACGCCATCTGCTGTGAGGACACCCGTCGCACCGGGCGGTTGCTCCAGCATGCGGGGGTGGGGCGCCGGCCGCTCGTGGTCGTCAACGACCACACCGAGGTGGGGGCCATCGCCGGCGTGCTCGAGCGGCTGGCCGCCGGCGAGCGGGTGGCGGTGGTCACCGACGCCGGGATGCCCGGGATCTCCGACCCGGGTGAGCGGCTGGTCCGGGCGGCGGTGGACGCGGGCCACCCCATCGAGGTGGTGCCCGGGCCATCGGCAGCCGTCACCGCGCTGGTGACCAGCGGGCTGCCGACCGGCCGCTACGCCTTCGAGGGGTTCCTCGCCCGCAAGGGATCCGGACGGACGGCCCGTCTGGCCGAGATGGCCACCGAACGCCGCACCGTCGTCCTGTATGAGGCACCGCACCGCTTGGCCCGCACGCTCGCCGACCTCAGGGTTGCGTGCGGACCGGATCGTCAGGTGGCGGTGGCCCGAGAGCTGACCAAGCTCCACGAGGAGATGTGGCGCGGCTCGCTGGTCGACGCCTGCGCCTGGGTGGCCGAGCGGGAACCCCGTGGTGAGGTCGTCGTGGTGCTCGAGGGCGCGCCGGTGCCGGCCGAGGCCGACGATGACGACGTCAGCGCGGCCGTGCAGGCCCGCCTCGACGCCGGCGACTCCCGACGGGACGCCGCCGCCAGCGTGGCAACGGCGTTGGGCGTGCCGAAGCGGCGGGCCTACGAGGCCGCCGTTCGCCAGCGCCGCTAGTCGACCCGGCTACTCGGTGAGGTGTCTGGCTGCGAGCTCCGGGGCGACGATGTTGATCATCACGCCGGTGCCCTGCTCGAACCCGGCCAGGCTGGTGAGGCGCGGCACGATGTGCACGTGCCAGTGGAACGGGCCCTCGTGGTGGTGCGGGGCCGTGTGGAACACGAGGTTGTAGGCCGCCTCACCGACGTGGGCTCGTAGCCGAACGAGCGCGTCGCGAATGGCGCGACCCACGGCGACGACGTCCGCGGGCGTCGTGTTCTCGAGGTGCTCCTCATGGGTGCGCGGGAGCACCAGCATCTCGTAGGGAGCCCCGCTCCAGTAGGGGCAGACGACCACGACCCGCTCGTCGTCCATCACCACCCGGTGCCCGGCCTGCAGCTCCGCCTCGGCCGTCGTGCACAGCAGGCATGACTCACCGAAGCGTCGGAAGCCGGCTTCCTCCTCGGCGATCTCGCCGGGGACGAACGGGATGCCCAGCAGCTGGCCGTGTGGATGCTCCAGAGAGGCCCCGGCGGCCCGACCCGAGTTGACGATGGCCTGCGTGTAGCGGACCGTCGAGCGGCGGGCGTGGTCCTCCATGCGGTCGCGGATGGCGGCCATGGCCAGACCGGCGTGCTTGTCGTCGAGGTCGGCCCAGCTGTCACCGTGCTCGGGGCTGAGGACGAGGACCTCGTGGACGCCGCTGGCGGAGGCCTGGGTGAACACCGGACCGAGGTTCTGCACCCGCAGGGGCTCGTTCCCCTCGAAGGCCGGGAACAGGTTCGGCACCACCCGCACCAGCCAGTTCCCGCTGGGCCCGTAGGTCTCGAGGGCCGGAGGCGTGGCCTCCTCGTTGCCAGGGCAGAACGGGCACTGGCGCTGAGGGTCCGACTCCACCGGCCCCTGCCGGGAGATCAGCTCGCCGGGGCGGGAGGCCCGCTCGACGGCCACGGTGACCCAGCGCCCCGTCAACGGGTTGAGGCGGAGCTGGCTCATGTGCTGCCGACGTTACCGCGACGGTAGGCGCAAACATGGACGCTCGCGTCCGGTCCGAACGGGGTGCCAGCCCAGTCGGCGTGGCGCCACGCCAGCTCCAAGCCAACCGTCCGGGCCATGGCATCGAGCTCGGCCGGGGCGGCGTACCGGAGGTGCCACGGTCGGAGCCGGATCCCACCCTCGGTGAGGTGGATGTGCTGTCCGCTGATGGTCTGCCCGGCGCGGTCGTGCTGGCTGACGGTGAGCACCACCTCGTCCGTCGTGATGCGTCGAGGCGAGATGGCGCCGTCCGGCTCTCCACGGTCGTCGGCGGGGACGAAGGCCTCCAGCACGAAGAGGCCGTTCGGGGCGAGCACGTCGACCACCCGTCGCAGGCAGCGGCGCTGCGCGTCCTCGGACCCGAGGTTGAAGAACGTGTTGAACGCCACGAACACGACCGTGAACGGCGGCGGCTCGTCGAGCACCAGCTCGGCCATGTCGCCCTCGGTGAGCCGGATGCCGTCAGCGCCCGGCTTGGCGCGGAGCTGGTCCAACATGGCCCTGGAGGCGTCGATGCCGTGCACCTCGATGCCGTGGGCGGCGAGCGGGAGGGCCAGTCGCCCGGATCCGACGCCCAGCTCGAGCACCGACCCACCGCCCTGCTCTGCGACCAGCCCAGCCAGCCGCGTCGTGCAGGCGGCTGCGTCGGTGACGTCGCCATACCAATCGTCGTAGACGTCGGCGAAGCGGTCGCCGTAGGTGCTCGACTGGTAGCCCTCCACCGGCTCAGTGTGGCGGGTCGAGCACCCTCGTCCTCGTGCGGCCGGTAGAACAAGGGCGTGGACTGGGCCGCTCCCGACGTCACCGCTGCTGACGGACCACCGGCCCCAGCCGGAGCTCCGTGGCGCCCCAGCGCTCCGCCACCACCCTCGCTTCCTCGCCTCGGCCCGAGGACGGCATCTGACATCCTCGACGGGGGCTTCGCCATCTTGAAGCGGGCGCCTGCGACGATCATCGCCCTGACGGCGGTCTTCGTGGTGCCGGTGCAGGCCCTGAGCGCGTGGCTGAACCGCGGCGCTGACGGCGTTGACCTCGATGCTCTCTTGGAGCAGAGCGACACGTCGTTCGACATCGGCGGGTCAGGACTCGACAGCGCATCGGCGGCCGTGCTCCAGGTCGGATCGATGCTGGCCCTGGTGTTCGTCGCAGCGGCGCTGGCGCGCCTGGTGTCGGCATGGCAGGTCGGCCACGACCTCTCGCTGCGTGAGCTGCTGCGGGGGAGCGTCACCAGAGCATGGCCCCTCCTGGCCAGCTGGGTGCTCGTCCACCTGCTCGAGGCTGTCTCGCTGATCGGGCTGGTCCTCCCGCTGGCCGTGATGACCTGGTTCCTCGTGACGGCGCCAGTGATCGGTGCCGAGGGCCTTGGCCCCATCGACGCGATGCGGCGCTCCGCCCGCCTGACGGCCCGGCGGTTCTGGGTCGTGCTCGGTCTCGCCCTCCTCTGCCTGCTGGTGGAGACGCTGTTCGAGTCCGCCATCGGTCTGCTCCCGACGCTGCTCTCTGGCGTCCTCGGCACGGACGGCGTGGGATGGCTGCTGCCCGCCGTCATCGGGATCCTCACGTCGCTCATCACCATCCCTGTCGTGGCCGGGATCACCGTGCTCATCTACCTGGACCTCCGGGTCCGCACCGAGGGCCTCGACCTCGAGCTCGGCGCCATAGCGGCCTTCCCCTCCGACCCCGCCGGCCGTCCTACCTGATGGGGCTGCCGCCCGCGACGCAGGACCCAGCCGCCGTCCGGGAGCTGGCCGACCGGATCCTCGCCGAGGCCCGCTTCGATCGCCCGGCGGAGTCGATCCCCGATCGGATCATGGGATGGCTGGGGGAGCAGCTGGCCAGGGCCTTCGGCAACCTCGTCTCGGGGGGAGGGGGCACCGCCGTCGCCTGGGTGATCCTGCTGGCGGCCGTCGGCGGCGTCGTCTACCTGCTGGTTCGGTATGGGCGGATGACGCTCCCGTCGTTGGCGACCCCCGATGAGCCCGAGGTGATGGTGGAGCTCACCCGCTCGGCCCGGGAGTGGCGGGCCGAGGCGGACCGTCTCGAGGCGGCTGATCGTTGGCCCGAGGGCCTGCGCTGCCGGCACCGCGCCCTGGTGGCCGACCTCGTGCGTCGGGGCGCCATCCCGGAGCAGGCCGGACGCACGGCCGGCGAGTACGTGCGGGACGTGGCCGGATCGCTCCCGGATGCCGCCCCGGCCATGGCGGCCGCCACCGAGCTCTTCGAAGCGGTCTGGTACGGCGGCGCCGCCACCGGCGCGGCCGAGGCGGCTCGCTTCACCGACCTGGATGCTCGGGTCCTGGGGGTGCGGGTCTGATGGCCGCTCCCTCGCGCAGCGTGGTGGTGGCGGGGTGCGTGGGAGCCGGGCTGCTGGCCGTCACGCTCCTGGGCGGCCGTCCCAACGACGGCCC
>JBDSUN010000410.1:0-3310 GCA_039927735.1 Acidimicrobiales bacterium
GTCCACCTTCCACCAGTCGATCTGGGTGCCGGCGTCGTCGGCCAGGCGCTCGTAGCAGTCGCGCGCGGTGTTGCCCCCGGACACGGCCAGGGAGAAGCCGTCGTTGGGTCGGGCGTGGAACGCCTCGATGACCCGCTCGGCGAACTCGCCCGGGACGTCGTCGACGACGACCAGCTCCCCGTGCACGACGGTCTACTCCTGCGCCCCGAGCTCGGTGGCCTTGGCGTCGAGGGCGTCGATCAGCTCGTCGAAGGACTTGGCGAAGGAGGCCACGCCCTGCTCCTCGAGGACCTGACCGACGTCATCCAGATCGACTCCGACCGCGGCCAGCTGCGCCAGCACTGCCTCGGCGCCTGCCGCATCGGCGTCGATGGTGCGAGCGGCGCTGCCGTGGTCCAGGAAGTCGTCGATGGTGTCCTCTGGCATCGTGTTCACCGTGTCGGGCCCGATGAGCAGGTCGACGTAGGTGGTGTCGGGGTACGCCGGGTCCTTGGTGGACGTGGAGGCCCAGAGGGGTCGTTGGACCCGGGCGCCTCGGGCCGTGAGGGCATCCCAGCGTGGTCCCTGGAAGGTGGCACGGAACCGCTGGTAGGCCACCTGGGCCTGGGCGACGGCCCCTTTGCCCCGGAGGGCGGTGGCTTCGGCGGTGCCGATCTGGTCGAGGCGACGATCGACCTCCGTGTCCACGCGGGAGATGAAGAAGCTGGCCACGCTGGAGATGCGGGACAGGTCGCCCTCGGCCTGCTCCAGGCCGCTGATGTACGCCTCCATCACCTCCCCGTACCGGTCGAGGCTGAAGATGAGGGTGACGTTGATGCTGCGGCCCTCGGCGATCATCGTCCGGATCGGGTCGATCCCCTCCGCCGTGCCGGGGATCTTCACGTAGAGGTTGGGCTCGTCGATGCGCTGGTGCAGCGAGCGGGCCATGGCCGTGGTGCCCGCCGAATCTCGAGCCAGGTCGGGGGCCACCTCCACGGACACGAAGCCATCGACACCGTCGCTCGCGTCGTAGACGGGGCGCAGCAGGGCGAGAGCGCCCTCGATGTCCTGGGCCACGAGGTCCCAGTACGCGTCGATGACGCTCGACTCGGCCGCCACCAGCTGGCCGAACTGCTCGTCGTAGTCGGTGCCCGAGCTGATCGCCTTGGCGAAGATCGACGGGTTGGAGGTGAGCCCGCGGATGCCGCGATCCACCCAGCGGGCCAGCTCGCCGCTGGTGAGCCACCCGCGGCGGAGGTTGTCCAGCCACGGGCTCTGACCCAGGTCGTGCAGCTCGTGCAGGCGGTTCGTCTCGGTCATCCGGGCTCCTCCAGGTCGTCGATGAGCTGGCGGGCCCGCTCCGCCACGTGCTCGGCGGTGAAGCCGAGCTCCTCCAGCACGCGCTCGCCGGGTGCCGAGGCGCCGAAGTGGTCGATGCCCACGGCTTCGTCGGCCCATCGGTCCCAGCCAAAGGTGGTGCCGGCCTCGATGGCGAGGGTGGGCACCTCAGGGGGGAGGATGGCGTCCTGGATCTCGATGGACTGCTCGGCGAAGAGGTCCCAGCAGGCGAGCGAGACGACCGCCGCGTGGATGCCCTCGGCGGCCAGCCGCTCCGCCGCGGCCAGGGCCACGTGGACCTCGCTCCCGGTGCTCACCAGGACGAGGTCGGCGTCCTCCGCCACCCGGACGACCTGCGCCCCGTAGCCCAGGCTGGCACCCCGGGTCCCCTCGAGGACGGGCAGGTCCTGGCGGGACAGGATGAGCGCGGTGGGCCCGTCGTGGTCGACGGCCAGCCGCCACGCCTGCGCCGTCTCGTTGGCGTCGGCCGGGCGAATCACCCGCAGTCCGGGGATGGCCCGCAGCGCAGCGATGTGCTCCACGGGCTGGTGGGTGGGGCCGTCCTCGCCCACCCCGACGGAGTCGTGGGTGAAGGAGTAGATGACCTTGGCCCGCGACAGCGCGGCCAGCCGCACGGAGGGGCGGCAGTAGTCGCTGAAGACGAGGACGGTGCCTCCGACGGGCAGCACGCCGCCGTGCACGGCCATGCCCGTGAGGGCCGCCGCCATCCCGTGCTCGCGGATGCCGAAGTACACCTGGCGCCCGCCCGGCTCCTCGCTGGACTGCACGCCGTGGTCCTTGAGGACCGTGCCGGTGTTGGAGGTGAGGTCGGCGCCGCCGGCCACGAGGGCGGGCACCACGTCCGCCAATGCCTGGAGCACCTTGCCGCTGGCCACCCGGGTGGCGACCTTCTCGCCCGGCTCCCAGGTGGGCAGGGCGTCCGTCCAGCCCGCCATCCCGGTGGTGGAGAAGGTGGCATCGAGGACGGCCTGGTCGCCGTCGAAGGCATCGAACCGCTTCTGCCACGCGTCGCGCTCGTCACGCCCGCGCGCACCGGCGGCGCGATAGAGCTCGACGACGTCGTCGGGTACGAAGAACGGCTCGTCCGGCAGCCCCATCACGGCCTTGGCCTCGGTGATCTCATCGTCCTTCAGGGCGTACCCGTGAGCGGTGGCGTCGTCGGTCTTGCTGGGCGACGGGAAGCCGATGTGGCTGCGCAGGATGATCAGGGAGGGACGGTCGTCCACCTCGGCGGCGCGGCGGAGGGCGGCCTCGATGGCGTCGAGGTCCTCGGCCGACTCGCCCAGGTCGGTCACGTGCCAGCCGTAGGCGGTGAACCGGGCGGCGGCGTCGTCGCTCAGCGAGAGGTCGGTGGGTCCGTCGATGGAGATGTGGTTGTCGTCGTAGACGCAGATCAGCCGGCCGAGGCCCTGGTGGCCGGCCAGCGAGGCGGCTTCGTGGGACAGCCCCTCGGACAGGTCGCCGTCGCCCACCACGCAGTAGACGCGGTGGTCGACGACCTCCGACCCGAAGCGGGTGCGGAGCGCGCGCTCGGCCAGCGCCATGCCCACGGCGTTGCCGATGCCCTGGCCCAGCGGCCCGGTGGTGACCTCGACGCCGTCGGTGTGACCGCGCTCGGGGTGGCCCGGGGTCTTGGAGCCCCATTGCCGGAAGGCCTTGAGGTCCTCGAGGCTGAGGTCGTAGCCCGTGAGGTGGAGCATCGAGTAGAGCAGGATCGAGGCGTGCCCCGCGGAGAGCACGAAGCGGTCGCGGTCGGGCCACTCGGGCTCGCTGGCGTCGTACTTCAGCACCCGGGTCCACAGCACGTGGGCCAGCGGGGCCAGCGCCATGGCCGTTCCCTGATGTCCCGACTTGGCGGCGTGGGGGGCGTCCATGGCCAGGCCCCGCACGACGTCGATGGCCCGTTGCTCCAGCTCCGGCGCAGTCACCGGCCCACCCTACAAGAGGCCCATCCCGGTACTCTCCGAGCGTG
>JBDSUN010000411.1:0-5641 GCA_039927735.1 Acidimicrobiales bacterium
CGTGGGCCCGGCCGTGATCGGGCTCTTGCTGGGCCTGGAGATGATGCGGCGGGTGGATCCCCTCGCCGTCCAGGACGACATGGCGATCGCGGCGCTGCGCGGCGTCGTCGAGACGACAGGAGCAAACCGATGACGGTGACGGATCACGGGCTGGGAGACATCGACCTCGCTCGCACCGAGATCCGGGCGACCATGCGCCAGATCGTCGAGCGCATGCCCGACATCGAGCTGGCCGGTCCCGTGCACCGCCTCCACTCCGACTTCGTGAACGGCGTCAAGACGATGCCGGTCCGCTTCACCCCTTCCGCTCCGATCAGCAAGGACTGACCCTCATGCACACCAACCTCTGTGACGAGCTCGGCATCGAGTTCCCGATCTTCGCCTTCACCCACTGCCGCGACGTGGTGGTGGCCGTCAGCAAGGCGGGCGGCTTCGGCGTCCTCGGCGCGGTCGGCTTCACCCCCGAGCAGCTCGAGGTGGAGCTCCAGTGGATCGACGAGCACGTCGGCGACAAGCCCTACGGCGTCGACATCGTCATCCCCGGCAAGTACGAGGGCATGGACGAGCTCGACCCGGAGAAGCTCGGCCAGATGCTCCGGGACATGGTGCCCAAGGCCCACGTCGAGTTCGCCGACCAGATCCTGGCGGATGCCGGTGTGCCCGACCTGCCGCCCGAGGAGGGGGAGCGCATGCGCCTGCTGGGCTGGACGGAGGCGTCGGCCCTCCCGCAGATCGAGGTGGCTCTGGCCCATCCCAAGGTGCGACTGATCGCCAACGCCCTCGGCACCCCGCCCCAAGAGGTCATCGACCACATCCACGATGCCGGCCTCAAGGTGGCGGCGCTGTGCGGCTCGCCGTACCAGGCCATGAAGCACAAGGACGCCGGCGTGGACATCGTCATCGCCCAGGGCGGGGAGGGCGGTGGTCACACTGGCGAGGTCGGCTCCATCGTGCTGTGGCCGCAGGTGGCCAAGGCGATCGCGCCCACGCCGATGCTCGCCGCGGGCGGCATCGGCTCCGGCCAGCAGATCGCCGCCGCCCTGTCCCTCGGCGCCCAGGGCGTGTGGGCCGGCTCTCTGTGGCTGACGGTCGAGGAGGCCGACCTCCCGCCCGCCCAGAAGCAGCAGCTGCTCGACGCCGACTCCCGCGCCACGGTGCGGTCGCGCTCCTTCACGGGCAAGCCCTGCCGCATGCTCAAGAGCGATTGGACCGAGGCGTGGGAGCGGGCCGACACCCCCGACCCGCTGCCCATGCCGATGCAGTACATGGTGTCGGGCAACTGCGTCGCCCGCGGCCATCGCTACGCCGACAAGGCCGAGTCCGTCATGTTCAACCCGGTCGGCCAGGTCGTCGGCCAGCTCAACTCCGTCGAGAAGACAGCCTCGGTGATCCAGCGCCTGGTCGAGGAGTACATCGACGCCGTGGACGGCCTCACTGTCCTGCAAGAGGCCTGACCCACAGCCGTCGCCAACGGGCATCGGCACCCCGCGATCCAGGCGAGCTCGGCGCAGACTGCCGACGACCGATGGCCCTTGCCCGGCCATCATCCAAGAGCTGACCGAGGATGGACGCGGGGTACGGTCCGTCCGCATGGACGACCAGGGGGCCATCTTCGTGCTCCCGACCACGACGGTCGGCCAGGTGGGGCCAGTGGCCGGGTGGATCAGCGCCTGCGGGTGGGCGGCGGCGGCCGAACGTGAGCTGGGGCGAGCGTGGATCGTCACCCCGCACGGGATCCTGACCGTCGCCGAGGTGCGGCGGCGAGCGGCCGCGGCCGTGACGGCGTCAGCGCCCGGATCGCGGCGGGCGCGTCGCACCGTGCCGACCGTCGTCAAGACGCTGTTCAAGGATGCCCGTGAAGCGCGACGGGCCCGAGGGTTCGAGGTGTCGCCCGAGGGTCCGTGGACAGCGGTGCAGGCGGAGCTGACCTTCGTCTGGCAACGGCACGAGCTGTTCCACACCGCCGGGATCGACCTCGCCGAGGAGCTGAGGGTTCCGTCGGTGCTGTTCGTGCCGGCGCTGATCGTCTGGCAGGCCGAGCAGTGGGGAGTTCGGCGGCCCGGATGGGGACGATGGCTCGAGCGCACTGCTGAGCGCCCCGCCTTGCAGCGAGCCAGCCTGGTGGCCTGCGGCACCGACGTGGTCGCCGAGCACGCCGCCCGCCGAGGGGTGCCGGACGATCGCCTGCTCGTCACCCCCACCGGGGTGGACCTCGCGCTGTTCGGAGGGTCCGTCGATCGATCGGCCAGCCGGCGCTCGCTTGGCGTGGACGACGACGAGGTGGTCATCGGTTGGGCGGGGAGCTTCCGGGCCTTTCATCAGCTCGACCAGCTCGTGCACGCGACGGCGCAGATCGCGGGCGCCAGCCTCCTGCTGGTGGGTGACGGTCCGGAGCGGGTCCGCGTCGAGGCGCTGGCCGGGGCGCTCGGCGTGCAAGCGCGGTTCACCGGCGTGGTCCCTCACGAGGATCTCCCGCGGCTGCTCGGTGCCATGGACGTCGGGGTGGTCTTGGCCCGCGTCGATGCTCCGTTCCACTACTCCCCACTGAAGGTGGCGGAGTACCTGGCGGCCGGCCTGCCGGTGGTGGTGCCGACCGTGGCACAGCTCGCGGATCGCCTGCAAGAGGGTCGCGAGGCTGCCTTCTTCCCGCCTGGCGACGTGCGGGCGCTCGCCTCGGTGCTGCGGTCCCTCGTCATCGATCCCGACCGGCGCCTTCGCCTGGCCGCAGGGGCTCGCAAGGTTGCCCAGGACTGGGCTTGGGATCGTCAGGTCGCCCGAGTGCGAGACCGCTTGGACACGCTCCGCGGTTGAGCGGGGACGGAGCGGATCGAAATCGGCACGAAGGCTTGCCCCCATGACTGCGGTTGACCGCGCATGGTATGTTCCTCGCCACATCGACTTCGGCCCACGTGGCGGCGGGCAGTTCCGATGGTGAAGGGGGAGGGGCACCGATGGCAAACAGCATGTGGGTCCCGATCCCGGGTGCCTCCTCCCGCTACCGGCCCGACCCGAGGCACCCGTCCAGCATCTCTGCGTCACGTCGTCAACCCACACCATGAGGAGAACGAACACAGTGCGAACGAACCAACGATCGCTCGACGATCACAACCGAGCCACACCGCGACGTCGTCGGCAGCGCCTGGCGGCGCACGCCATCGGTCTCTCGGCGATGGGGCTCGTGGGGATGTCCCTCGGCGCCACCTCCACCTCGGCCGCTCCCACCGTGCAGGACAACCGCTTCCTGACCGCCGGCTCCGTTGACGTCGTCTACACCTGCACGGGGGCCGACCCGGCCACCCAATCCCTGTTCGCGGCCATCTTTCCCGGCGGCATGTTCACGCTGGACGCCAACATCACCACCCTGGCCGTCGAGCCCAGCCCCTCGCCCGGCGAGGAGTTTGACCTGGAGTTCACCTGGAACTTCACCCTCGGCCCCGCCCTGGTCGCCACCTCGGTGGACCTGGCGGTGGAGCAGCTCAACGTCACCGGCACAGAGCGCATCGGCGTCTCCAGCGGTGTGACCGGCCCGGACTCCGTCGGCACGGACGGGCCCACTCCCGTGGTGATCGGTGATGGCTCGGTGGCCGTGGGCTACACTCACGGCCCCATTGGCGACGGCGGTTACACCTCCACCTTCACCCGCACGGCGGCGGTGGACGAGGCGCTCGTGTTCGCCCCGGGCAACGTCACCAGCACCGTCGTGACGTCGCCCTCGGGGATCAGCTTGAGCATCGCCTGCACCCCCGATGGATCCCTGCTGACCCTCACGGACCAGGATGGTGTGGCGCCTGTTACCACCACCACCACCCGGCCTGCAGTCGTCACGACCACCACGGTCGCCGGAGGCACCGGAGGCGCCACGTCGACCACCGTGGCGGGCGGATCCCGGGCGGGAGCCGCCCAGCTCCCCCGCACCGGCAGCTCGAACCTCATCATGGTGATGGTGGCCATTGCGCTGATCGATGTGGGCTACCTCGCACTGACGGCCGGCCGGCCGGCTCGCAGCTGGCGGGCACCATCAGTGCACTGACAAGTCCGGAGAACGCTGCCCGCAGGGTTCAACGCACCCCTGCGGGCAGCCGCGCGCCACTCCGCCGGCGGGCGCATCTGGTGGCGGCCGAACCCAAGGCGGAGCGACCGATGCGAGTCCTCCATCTCGTGGCCAGATCGCACCGTCGTGGCGCAGAGGTCGTGGCGCTCGAGCTGGCCTCGGCTCTCGACCTCGGCGGGCACGACAACGACGTCCACGCCATCGCCTTGGCCACCAATGCGGAGGAGATCGCCACCTTGCCCCCGCTGGTCCGATCGACTCGGCTCGGCGCCCTGACCTACCTGCGCAGCGCCCACCGGCTTCGGCGGCTCCTCGCTGACGAGCCCGTCGACGTCATCGTCGCGCATGGCGGTTCGGCGGCGGTGGTGGTGGCGTTGGCGGCTCCATCGGCTCCCACGGCGCGCGTATGGCAGCGAATCCTCGGGTTCCCGGAAGACCGGTGGGGATTCCTCCGCCGCCACGCGTGGGCGGCGGTGGCCCGGCGCTTTCACGGGATCGTGGCCCTGACCACCGAGATGGAGGCCGAGGTGCGCTCCCTGGGGTTCGAGGGACCCGTGTGGCTCCTGCCGAACGCTCGTGACCCTCTGCGCTTCGCCAACACCGATCGGCTCGCGGCGTCCGCGGCGCTGCGGGCGGAGCTCCGCATCGGGCACGAGGTGCCGCTCCTCGGCTTCGTGGGGCACCTGGTGGATCAGAAACAGCCAGAGCTGGCCGTGGATGTCCTCGCCGAAGTACGGAGGCAGGGTCACCCTGCGCACCTCGTCGTCGTCGGTGACGGTCCTCGCCGCAGCGCGGTCGAGCGGCGGATCCGGGCGCACGGCCTCGAGAAGTCGGTCACCCTGCTCGGCCACCGCGACGATCCGGAGCTGATCTTCGGCGGCGTCGAGATGGCGCTGATCACCAGCAAGTCCGAAGGCATCCCGGGTGTGGCCATCGAAGCTCAGATGACGGGGTGCCCAGTCGTGACCTTCCGGCTCGGCGCGGTTGAGGACGTCGTGGAAGACGGCGTCACCGGCGTGATCGTCCGGTGCTCGGACCCCTTGCTGATGGCACGCCACGTCGTGGCGCTGCTCGGCGAACCCGAGCGGTTGGCCAGCATGGGGTGCGCCGCTGCGAAGGCTTCGGGTGGGTTCACGACGGCCGTCACAGCTGCCCAGTACGCAGCGCGCTTCGCCGACCTCCGCGACGGTGGGTTGAGGATCAGGTAGCTCCGGCCCTCGCGGGCCAGGCGACACCGGTTCGCTCCATCGCCTCGATTATCCTGCGCCGTGCGCCGGAGGAGGTCCCGAGAGATGAGGACGACCGAGCGCGCACCGTCCCCGACGCCGGCGTCGCCCGGCCCTGCGGGGGGGCCGGAGGGGTTGGGGTATCGGGCGGAGCTGGATGGGTTGCGGGCGGTGGCGGTGTATCTGGTGGTGTTGTTCCATGGGGGGGCGGATCGGTTCGCGGGTGGGTTTGTGGGTGTGGATGTGTTCTTCGTGTTGTCGGGGTTGTTGGTGACTCGGTTGTTGTTGTGGGATGTGGGGTTGGTGGGGTCGGTCCGGTTGGGGCGGTTCTATGCCCGGCGGGTGCGGCGGTTGTTGCCGGCGG